>NZ_JBIWPN010000008.1:0-46940 GCF_044768305.1 Kitasatospora sp. NPDC101155
CCCACGGCATCAAGGTGGCCTGGCACGACCTGCTGCCCACAGCCGCCGCCCCCATCGACCTGCCGACCTACCCGTTCCAGCGCCAGCGCTACTGGATCGACCGCGAGCCGGGGGCGACCGACCTCTCCGGCGCCGGACTGGCCTCCCCCGACCACCCGTTCCTGCTGGCCGGCCTCGAACTCGCCGACTCGGACGGGCTGGTGCTGACCGGCCGGATCTCGCTGCACACCCACCCCTGGCTGGCCGACCACACCGTGCTGGGCGCCACCCTGCTGCCGGGCAGCGCCTTCGCCGAACTGGCGCTGCACGCCGCGGACCAGGTCGGCTGCCGGCAGGTCGAGGACCTGGTCCTGCAGGCCCCGCTGGTGCTGCCGGAGACCAGCGCCGTCGACCTCCAGCTGACCGTCAGCGGCCCGGACGCCTCGGGCCGGCGCAACCTGGCCGTGCACTCCCGGCCCGCGGGCGCCCCCGGCGCCCCCTGGCTGCAGCACGCCGCCGGCACCCTCTGTGAGGAACTGCCACCCGAGCCGGAGGAGTTGGACGTCTGGCCGCCGGCCGGGGCGGTCCCCGTCCCGCTCGACGACCTGTACGCGCAGATGGCCGAGGCCGGCGTGGAGTTCGGGCCGGCCTTCCAGGGCCTGCGGCAGGCCTGGCGGCGCGCCGACGAGATGTTCGGCGAGGTCCGGCTCGACGACCGGCAGCCGGGCTTCGGCCTGCACCCTGCGCTGCTGGACGCGGCCCTGCACCTGGTCAGCATCGGCGAGTTCTTCCCCGGCGCCACGGCCGGCCGGCGCCCCTTCGCCTGGAACGGGGTGTCGCTGCACGCCACCGGAGCCGCCACCCTGCGGGTCCGGCTGGCCCCGGCGGGCGAGGACGCGATCTCGGTCCAGCTCGCCGACCACACCGGCGCCCCGGTCGCGGCCGTCGAATCGCTGGTGCTGCGCGCCATGTCGCCCGACCAGCTGCAGCCCGCCGCGCCCACCGACGGCCTCTACCAGCTCGACTGGGTGCCCCTCGCGGTGGACCGGGCCAAGGCCGAGCGGCCGGTGCTGATCGGCTCCGCGCCCGCCGGCAGCGCACTGCCGGCCTACCCCAGCCTGGCCGCACTCGCCGAGGCGGTGGCAGCGGGGCAGGCGCCCCGGCCCGAGCTGGTCCTGCTCACCATCGCCGCGGGCGACCACCCGGCCGGGGCCGCCTCCGTCCGCGAGGCCACCGGGCGGTTGCTGGAGCAGCTGCGCGACTGGCTCGGCGACGAGCGGTTCGCCGCCGCCCGGCTGGCCGTGGCGACCACCGGCGCCGTGGTCACCGGTGACGGCGACCCGGCGGTGGACCTGGACGCCGCCCCGCTCTGGGGCCTGGTCCGTTGTGCCCAGGCCGAGCACCCCGACCGGTTCGTGCTGCTGGACCTGGACGGGCACCCCGACTCCTGGCGCACGGTGCCGGCGGCGCTCGCCACCGGCGAGCCGCAGCTGGCGCTGCGGGCCGGCGCCGTGCGGGTGCCGCGGCTGGCCCGGGCGCAGGCGGCGTCCCCGGCCGTGCCGGTGGCGCTGGGCGAGCCGGCCGGCACCGTGCTGGTGACCGGCGGCACCGGCGGGCTGGGCGCGCTGGTGGCCCGCCACCTGGTGCGGCGTCACGGCGTGCGGCGGCTGCTGCTGGTCAGCCGGAACGGGCTGGCCGCGCAGGGCGCGGCCGAGCTGCGGGACGAGCTGGCCGGGGCCGGCGCCGAGGTGACCGCGGCCGCCTGCGACGTGGCCGACCGGGAGCAGGTGGCCGCGCTGCTCGGCGGCATCCCGGCCGAGCACCCGCTGACCGCCGTGGTGCACTGCGCCGGCGTCTTCGACGACGCGCTGGTCACCTCGCTCACCTCGGAGCAGGTGGACCGGGTGTACCGGCCGAAGGTGGACGCGGTGCTGAACCTGCACGAGCTGACCGCCGGTCTGGAGCTGTCGGCCTTCGTGCTCTTCTCCTCGGTGGCGGGCACCTTCGGCGGCGGCGGCCAGGGCAACTACGCGGCCGCCAACGCCTTCCTGGACGCCTTCGCCGAGCACCGCAGGGCCCAGGGCCTGCCGGGCCTCTCGCTGGCCTGGGGCCTGTGGGCGGAGCGGCGCGGCATGGCCGGCCAGGTCGGCGACGGGCACATGGCGCGGGCCACCGGCCGCGGCGCGATGGCGATGTCCGCGGCTGAGGGCCTGGCCCGGTTCGACCTCGGGCTGGCGGCGGACCGCGCGGTGCTGGCGCCGGTCCGACTCGACCTCGCGGCGCTGCGCGCCAAGGCGGCCACCGGCGCCCTGCCGGCCCTGCTGCGCGGCCTGGTCCGAGTACCCGCCCGCCGGGTCGTGGGGGCCGAGGCGCAGGCCGCCGGGCTGGGCCACCGGCTGGCCGGACTGACCGCGGCGGAGCGGCAGCAGGAGCTGCGCGCACTGGTCCGGAGCCAGGTCGCCTCGGTGCTCGGCTACCCCGACGCCGGCGCGGTGGACCCGGAGAAGCCGTTCCGGGAGCTGGGCTTCGACTCGCTGACCGCGGTCGAGCTGCGCAACCGGCTCGGCGCCGCGACCGGCCTGCGGCTCCCGGTCACCGTGGTCTTCGACTACCCCCGGCCGGACGCCCTGGTCCGGCTGCTGCACGAACGGCTCTTCCCCGAGGCCCGACCCGAATCGGCCGCGCCGGCCGCCCGGCCACAGCAGCCGGCCGACCGCAGTGACGACATCAAGGCGATGGACGCCGATGCCCTGATCCAGCTGGCGCTGGGCACCGCCGGCACCGACTCCACCGCAGGTTAGGACGACGACGCATGGACACTTCCACGGACAAGATGGTCGAGGCCCTCCGGGCGTCGCTGCTGACCAACGAACAACTGCGGCAGGAGAACGAGCGGTTGGCCGCCAGGACCGGCGAGCCGATCGCGATCATCGGGCTCTCCTGCCGCTACCCCGGCGGCACGCACGGGCCCGAGGGCCTGTGGGCGCAGGTGGTCGAGGGCGTGGACACGCTCTCCGCGCTGCCCCGCGACCGCGGCTGGCAGGTGCCCGAGCCCGACGACCACGTCGGCGGGTTCCTGTACGACGCGGGTGACTTCGATCCCGGCTTCTTCGGCATCTCCCCGCGGGAGGCGCTGGCCATGGACCCGCAGCAGCGGCTGCTGCTGGAGACGGTGTGGGAGGCGGTGGAGCGCGCGGGCATCGACCCCCGGACGCTCGGGGAGAGCCGCACCGGAGTCTTCGTCGGCGGCACCCCGCACGAGTACGTCGCCGTCCTGGCCGCCGCCGAGGAGGCCGAGGGCTACCAGGTCACCGGCGCCTCGGGCAGCGTGCTCTCCGGCCGGATCTCCTACGCCCTCGGGCTGGAAGGGCCGGCGGTGACCATCGACACCGCCTGCTCCTCCTCCCTGGTGGCGATTCACCTGGCTGCCCAGGCGCTGCGCAACGAGGAGTGCTCGCTGGCGCTGGCGGGTGGCGTCTCGGTGCTCTCCACGCCAGGTGTGTTCGGCGAGTTCATCAAGCAGGGCGGGATGGCGAGCGACGGCCGCTGCAAGGCCTTCGCCGCGGCGGCCGACGGCACCGGCTGGGGCGAGGGCGTCGGCGTGCTGCTGCTGGAGCGCCTCAGCGACGCCCAGCGCAACGGGCACCAGGTGCTCGCCCTGGTCCGCGGCAGCGCCGTCAACTCCGACGGCGCCAGCAACGGCCTGACCGCACCCAACGGCCCGGCCCAGCAGCGGGTGATCCGCCAGGCACTGTCCAACGCCGAGCTGACGGCCGGTGAGGTGGACGCGGTCGAGGCGCACGGCACCGGCACCGCCCTCGGCGACCCGATCGAGGCCCAGGCCCTGCTCGCCACGTACGGCCAGGACCGCGAACAGCCGCTGCTGCTCGGCTCGGTGAAGTCCAACATCGGCCACACCCAGGCGGCTTCCGGCGTGGCCGGAGTGATCAAGATGGTGCTGGCCATGCGGCACGGCCTGCTCCCGAAGACGCTGCACGTGGACACGCCGACCCCGCACGTGGACTGGTCCGAGGGCGCGGTGGAGCTGCTGACCGAGCAGCGGCCGTGGCCTCAGACCGGCCGCCCCCGCCGGGCCGGGGTCTCCTCGTTCGGGATCAGCGGCACCAACGCCCACGTGATCCTGGAGGAGTCCCCGTCCCGGCCTGCCGAGGAGCCCGCGGCCGGGGCCGAACTCCCGGCCGTTCCCGTGCTGTTGTCGGGCCGGACCGAACCGGCGGTGCGCGCCCAGGCCGAGCGGGTCCGGGCGGCCGTCGAGGCCGACCCAGAGCTGCGGCTGGTCGACCTGGCCCACTCGCTGACGGCCACCCGCACGGCCTGGGAGCACCGGGCCGCCGTGGTAGCCGCGGACCGGGAACAGCTGCTGGCCGGCCTGGCCGCCGTGGCCGCGGGCGAGGCCTGGGCCGGGGTCAGCTCAGGGAGCACGGGCAGCGGCTCGCTCGCCTTCCTCTTCTCCGGACAGGGCTCGCAGCGGCCTGGCATGGGTCGCGAGCTGTACGCGGCGTTCCCGGCCTTCGCCGCGGCGCTGGACGAGGTCGCGGCCGAGCTGGACCCGCACCTCGACCAGCCACTGCGCGAGGTGCTGTTCGCCGCCGAGGGCACGGCCAAGGCCGCCCGGCTGAACCAGACCGCCTGCACCCAGGCCGCGCTGTTCGCCTTCGAGGTGGCGCTGCACCGGCTCTTCGAGTCCTGGGGGGTGGTGCCGGACCTGCTGATCGGCCACTCGATCGGCGAGCTGACGGCGGCCCACGTCGCCGGGGTGCTCTCGCTGCCCGACGCCTGCACCCTGGTCGCCGCGCGCGGCGCGCTGATGCAGGCGCTGCCTGCCGGCGGGGCCATGGTGGCCATCCGGGCCACCGAGGCCGAGGTGCTGCCGCTGCTGGACGAGCGGGTCAGCCTGGCGGCGGTGAACGGGCCGACCGCGGTGGTGGTCTCCGGCGAGGAGGAGGCCGTGCTGGCGGTCGCCGCGCGATTCGCCAGGACCACCCGGCTGCCGGTCAGCCACGCCTTCCACTCGCCGCTGATGGAGCCGATGCTGGCCGAGTTCGGCCGGATCGCCGGGACGCTGGCCTTCCACCCGCCGCGGATCCCGATCGCCTCCAACCTCACCGGGAAGCCGGCCGACCCGGCGGAGCTCTGCTCGGCCGAGTACTGGGTGCGGCACGTCCGGGAGACCGTCCGGTTCGGGGACGGCGTCCGGGTGCTGGCCGCAGTCGGCGTCGGCACCGTGCTCGAACTGGGCCCGGACGGCCGACTGGCCGGCACGGTCGCGGCCAACTGCGGCGACGGGGAGCCGATCGCCGCCGTCGCCGCGGTGCGGCACGACCGTGCCGAAGGCCCGGGCGCCATCGAGGCGCTGGCCCGGCTGCACGTGCGCGGGGTGCGGGTGGACTGGCCGACCGTCTTCGCCGGGACCGGCGCGCGGCAGGTCGCGCTGCCCACCTACCCGTTCCAGCACCAGCGGTTCTGGCTGGCCGCACCGGCGCGGGCCGCCGAGGCCGGCGACGCGCTGTTTCGGCTGGACTGGGTCGAGGTGCCGACGCCTGCGGCAGGCGAGGCGCCGCAGGTGCTCACCGTCCCGCACCGCGAGCTGAAGGACCCGGCCGGCACCACCGTCGCCGCCCTGGAGCTGGTGCGCGGGCTGCTCGCGGCCGGTCCGGCGGCCGGTCCGCTCCCGGTGGTGCTCACCCACGGCGCGATGGCCGCCCGCGACGGGGACCTGGCCGACCCGGCCGGAGCCGCCGCCTGGGGCCTGCTGCGCGCGGCCCAGGCGGAGCACCCGGACCGCTTCGTGCTGCTCGACTCCGACCGGGCCGACCCCGACCCGGCCTTGCTGGCCGCTGCGGCGGCCGCCGAGGAACCGCAGCTGGCGCTGCGTCAGGGCCGATTCCTCATACCGCGCCTGGCCGAGGCCGGCCCGGCCGAGGAGACGCCGAGCCCGTTCGACCCGGACGGCACTGTGCTGGTCACCGGTGGCACCAGCGGACTGGGCGCGCTGGTGGCCCGTCACCTGGCACGGCGTCACAGCGTCCGGCACCTGCTGCTGGTCAGCCGCCGCGGCGAGGCGGCCGAGGGCGTCGAGGCGCTCCGCGCCGACCTGGCCGAGGCGGGCGCCGAGGCAACCATCGCCGCCGCGGACGTCTCCGACCGCGCGGCGCTGCGCGGCCTGCTCGACGGCATCGCGCCCGAGCACCCCCTCACCGGCGTCTTCCACTGCGCGGGTGTGGTGGACGACGGCGTGGTCGAGGCGCTGACACCGGGGCGGATCGACCGGGTCTTCGCCCCCAAGGCGAACGCGGCCGTCCACCTGGACGAGCTGACCCGGGAGGCCGAGCCGGCCGTCTTCGTGCTCTTCTCCTCCGCCGCCGGCACCCTCGGCGGCCCCGGCCAGGCCAACTACGCGGCGGCCAACGCCTGCCTGGACGCACTGGCGCAGCAGCGCCGCGCCGCCGGCCGGCCTGCCGTCTCGCTGGCCTGGGGCCTGTGGGCCGAGGAGACCGGGATGACCGGGCGGCTCGGCGAGGCCGAGCGCTCCCGCATGGCCCGCTCCGGCCTGCTCGGGCTGACTACCCCGGAGGGCCTGACGCTGCTGGACGCCGCGTTGGCCCGGCCGGAGGCGGTGCTGCTGCCGGTGAAGTTCGCGCCCGCGCTGCTCCGGACCCCGGCGGACCTGCTGCCGCCGCTGCTGCGCGGCCTGGCCCGCGCCGAGGCCGAGCCGGGCGGGCGGGCCGACGCCTTCCTCGCCCGGCTGGCCGAGCTCCCGGGCCCGGAGCAGGAACGGGCCGTACTGAACCTGATCCGCGACCACACCGCCGCCGCGCTCGGCCACCCGTCGGCCGACCAGGTCGAGACGGGCCGCGGCTTCCTGGAACTCGGGCTCAACTCGCTCAGCGCGGTCGAGCTGCGCAACAGCCTGGGCGCGGCCAGCGGGCTGCGCCTCCCGGCGACCTTGATGTTCGACTACCCGACCCCGTCGGAGCTGGCCGCCCACCTGCTGGAGCAGCTCCGCCCGGAGCAGGCCGCGGCAACCGCCGAGCCGGTGCTCCGACAGCTCGACGAGATCGCCGACCGGCTGTCCGAGCTGGACCCGCGGGTGGACCTCGCCGCGACGGTCACCGCCCGGCTGCGGGACCTGCTCACGGCCTGGACCGACCGACAGACGGCCGACTCGTCCGTTGACGCACTCGACTTCGAGGCCGCCACGGCGGACCAGATGTTCGAGTTCATCAACAAGGACCTTGGACTCAGCTAACTACCACGCGAGGGCACTCCCCCATGGCAAACGAACAGAAGCTCCTGGACTACCTCAAGCTGGTGACCACCGAGCTGGGCCAAACCCGCACCAAGCTCCAGGAGGTCGAGGCCGAGCGGCACGAGCCGATCGCCATCGTCTCGATGAGCTGCCGCTACGCCGGCGGCATCGCGTCGCCGGACGACCTGTGGCGGCTGGTCGCCGACGGCCGTGACGCGATCACCGGCTTCCCCTCCGATCGCGGCTGGGACCTGGACGACCTCTACGCGAACGATCCGGAGCGCCGGCTCGGCGGCGGCTTCCTGCACAACGCCGCCGAGTTCGACCCGGAGTTCTTCGGGATCTCGCCGCGCGAGGCGCTGGCCATGGACCCGCAGCAGCGGCTGCTGCTGGAGACCGCCTGGGAGGCCTTCGAGCGGGCCGGCATCGACCCGGCGGAGGTGCGCGGCAGCAGCACCGGCGTCTTCGCCGGCGTCAACTTCAGCGACTACGCGACCCGGCTGCAGTCGGTGCCGGAATCCGTCGAGGGCTACCTGGGCCTCGGCAGTTCGGCCAGCGTGGCCTCCGGCCGGATCTCCTACGTGCTGGGTCTGGAGGGCCCGGCCGTCACGGTGGACACGGCCTGCTCCTCCTCGCTGGTGGCGATCCACCTGGCCGCCCAGGCGCTGCGCAACGGTGAGTCGACGCTGGCGCTGGCCGGCGGGGTGGCCGTGATGTCGACGCCGGGCTCGTTCGTGGAGTTCACCCGGCAGGGCGCGGTGGCACCCGACGGCCGCTGCCGGGCGTTCGCCGACGCGGCCGACGGCACTGGCTGGGGCGAGGGCGTCGGCCTGCTGCTGCTGGAGCGGTTGAGTGACGCCGAGCGCAACGGGCACCCGGTGCTGGCGGTGATCCGCGGCAGCGCCGTCAACCAGGACGGCGCCTCCAGCGGCCTGACCGCGCCCAACGGCCCGTCCCAGCGCCGGGTGATCCGTCAGGCGCTGGCCGCCTCCCAGCTGGCGCCCGCCGACGTGGACGTGGTGGAGGCGCACGGCACCGGCACCAAGCTCGGCGACCCGATCGAGGCCCAGGCCCTGCTGGCCACCTACGGCCAGGACCGGCGCGCGCCGCTGCTACTCGGCTCGGTGAAGTCGAACCTCGGGCACACCCAGGCGGCAGCCGGGGTGGCCGGCGTGATCAAGATGGTGATGGCGCTGCGGCACGAGACGCTGCCGCGGACCCTGCACGTGGACCGGCCCTCGGAGCAGATCGACTGGTCGGCCGGCTCGGTGGAGCTGCTGACCGAGGAGCGGTCCTGGCCGCGGACCGAGCGGGTGCGCCGGGTCGGCGTCTCCTCCTTCGGGGTGAGCGGCACCAACGCGCACCTGATCCTGGAGGAGCCGCCGGTCGCCGGGCCGGCGCCGCAGGCCGCCGAGCCGCCCGTGCGCGGCGTCACCCCGTGGGTGGTCTCGGGCGCCTCCGACGCCGGGCTGCGCGCGCAGGCGGCCCGGCTGCTGGAGGCCACCGACGGCCTGGCGCCGCTGGACGTGGCCCGGTCGCTGGCCGTCGGCCGGGCCCGACTGCCGCACCGCGCGGTGGTGCTGGACCCGGAGGGGCTGGCCGGCGTGGCCGGCGCGGTCCCGGCGGCAGGCGTCGTCGAGGGCGTGGCCGACCCGCGGCCCCGGGTGGCCTTCGTCTTCCCCGGCCAGGGCGGGCAGTGGGCCGGCATGGCGCTGGAACTGCTGGAGTCCTCGCCGGTGTTCGCCGCTCGGATGGCCGAGTGCGCCGAGGCGCTGGCCCCGTACGGGGACTGGTCGCTGACCGAGGCGATCGGCGATCCGGCGCTGCTGGAGCAGGTGGACGTGCTGCAGCCGGTGCTGTGGGCGGTGATGGTCTCGCTGGCCGAGCTGTGGCGGGCCTGCGGGGTGGAGCCGGTCGCGGTGGTCGGCACCAGCCAGGGCGAGATCGCCGCCGCCTGCGTGGCCGGCGCGCTCTCGCTGGCCGACGGCGCCCGGATCGTGGCGCTGCGCAGCAGGCTGGGCGCCCGCGAGCTGGCCGGCAAGGGCCACATGGCCTCGGTGGCCCTGCCGGTCGAGCAGCTGCGCGAGCGGCTGGCCCGCTGGGGCGAGCGGCTGTCGGTGGCGGGGGTGAACGGGCCGTCCGCCACGGTGGTGGCCGGTGAGCCGGCGGCGCTGGACGAGCTGCTGGCCGAGTGCCAGGCCGACGGGGTCCGGGCCCGACGCATCCCGGCGGCCTTCGCCTCGCACTCGGTCTGGGTGGAGCCGGTCCGCGAACAGCTGCTGGAGGCGCTGGCGCCGGTGGCGCCCCGCCCGACCGAGGTGGCGTTCTTCTCCTCGGTCACCGGCGGCCCCATCGACCCGGTCAGCCTGGACGCCGGCTACTGGTACCGGAACCTGCGCGAGCCCGTGGCGTTCCAGCAGGCCACCCGCGCACTGCTGGAGCACGACTGCACCCTGCTGATCGAGGTGGGCCCGCACCCGGTGCTGGTCCCGGCGATGCAGGACACCCTGGACGAGGCCGGCTCCGAGGCAGTAGCGCTCGGCACGCTGCGGCGCGACGAGGGCGGCCCGGCCCGGTTCGCCACCGCGCTGGCGCAGGCCTGGGTGCGCGGCGCCCGGGTGGACTGGGCGGCGCTGGCAGCCGGCGGTCGGCAGGTGGAGCTGCCGACCTACGCCTTCCAGCGCCGGCGCTTCTGGTTGGAGAGCACGGCCAACCGGCCTCGCACGACGGACTCCTGGCGCTACCGGGTGGTCTGGAAGCCGCTGGCCGCGCCGCAGGGCACGCCGGCCGGCCGCTGGCTGCTGGTCGGCGACGGCGTGGAGCTGCGCCCGGCGCTGAACGGCGCCGAGTTGGTCGAACTGCCGCTGCCCGAGCCGGTGTCGACCGGACTCCCGGACCGGACGGCGCTGGCCGAGGCGCTGCGCGCGTCGGCCGCCGAGCACGGCCCGTTCACCGGCGTGCTGCACCCGGCCGGGCCGGATCCGCGGACCGCGCTGACGCTGCTGCAGGCGCTCGGCGACGCGGGGCTGACCGCGCCGCTCTGGCTGCTGACCCGCGGCGCGGTGGCGGCCGCCACCGGCGACCGGGTGCTGGCCGAGCCGGCCGGGCTGTGGGGCCTCGGCCTGGTGGCCGGTCTGGAACTCCCCGACCGCTGGGGCGGCCTGGTCGACCTGCCGCCCGTGCTCGACGAGCCGGCGCTGGCCCGGCTCGGCGCTGTGCTCGCCGGTGCCGGCGGCGAGGACCAGCTGGCGCTGCGACCGGAGGGTGCGCTGGTGCGCCGGCTGGTGCGGGCACCGCTGCCGGACCGCGCCGCGCCCCGCGAGTGGCGCCCGCGCGGCACCGTTCTGATCACCGGAGGCACCGGGGCGATCGGCGGTCACCTGGCCCGCTGGCTGGCCGCCGGCGGCGCCGAGCACGTGGTGCTGACCAGCCGCCGCGGTCCGCAGGCGGCCGGCGTGGCCGAGCTGACGGGCGAGCTGGAGGAAACCGGCTGTCGGCTCACCGTGGCGGCCTGCGACGTGGCGGACCGGGCGGCGCTGGCCGAGCTGCTGGCCCAGGTCGGCCCGGTCACGGCGGTCTTCCACGCCGCCGGGGTGACCGCCTCCGGCCCGCTGACCGAGCTGACCGCGGCCGAGTTCGACGCCGTCGCCGCCGCCAAGGTGGCGGGCGCCCGCCACCTGGACGAGCTGCTGGCCGGTCAGGAGCTGGACGCCTTCGTGCTCTTCTCCTCCGGCGCGGCCGTGTGGGGCGGCGCCGGCCAGGCTGCCTACGCCGCGGCCAACGCCTACCTGGACGGCCTGGCCCGACAGCGTCGCGACCGCGGCGAGCCGGCCACCTCGGTGGCCTGGGGCGGCTGGGCCGGCGGTGGCATGCTCGGCGCCGAGGCCGAGCACGAGCTGCGCCGTCGCGGCGTCGGCGCGATGGCCCCGCACGCCGCGCTGCAGGTGCTGCAGCAGGCGCTGGACCACGACGAGACGGCGTTGACCGTGGCCAGCATGGACTGGGAGCGGTTCGCCCCGACCTATGCGATGGCCCGCCGCCGCCCGCTGATCGAGGACCTGGCCGAGGTCGCCGCCACGGCCGCCGAGGTGCCCGAGACGGCGGCGGACCCGCGGCTCGCGGCGCTGCGCCGGCGGCTGGCCGAGGCCGGCGACCCCGAGCAGCTGGTGCTGGACCTGGTGCGCACCGAGGCGGCGGCCGTCCTCGGCCATGACGGCCCGGACGCGCTGCACGCCCGCCGGGCGTTCCGCGAGTTGGGCTTCGACTCGGTGCTGGCGGTGGAGTTCCGCAACCGGCTCACCGCGGCGACCGGCCTCAAGCTTTCCGGCGCGGTGGTCTTCGACTACCCCACGCCCGCCGAGCTGGCCCACCATCTGACGGCCCGGCTACTGGAGCAGGCGGAGCAGCCGACCGTGGTCCAGGCCGCCGCGGGGAGCGACGAACCGATCGCCGTCATCGGGATGGCCTGCCGGTTCCCCGGCGAGGTGCGCTCCCCGGAGGACCTGTGGGAGCTGGTGCTCTCCGGCACCGACGCGGTCGGCGGCTTCCCCACCGACCGCGGCTGGCAGGCCGACGGGGTCGGCGGCTTCGTGCACGAGGCGGCCGAGTTCGACGCGGCGTTCTTCGGCATCTCGCCGCGTGAGGCGATGTCGACGGACCCGCAGCAGCGGCTGCTGCTGGAGGTGGCCTGGGAGGCGCTGGAGCGGGCCGGCATCGATCCTGCCGGCCTGGCCGGCAGCCCGACCGCGGTGCTGGCCGGCGCCTCCTCGATGGACTACACCACGCTGCTCGCCACCTCCACCCAGGCCGACGACGGCTTCGCGATCAGCGGTAACTCCGGCAGCGTCATCTCCGGTCGGATCTCCTACACCCTGGGCCTGGAGGGGCCGGCGCTGACCATCGACACCGGCTGCTCCTCGGCGCTGGTCGCGATGCACACCGCGGCCGCCTCGCTGCGCGCCGGCGAAGTCTCGCTGGCGCTGGCCGGCGGCGTCGCGGTGATGACCACCCCGGTGGCCTTCGCCGAGTTCGAGCGGCAGAACGGCCTGGCCGGCAACGGTCGTTGCAAAGCCTTCGCGGACGCGGCCGACGGCACCGGCTGGGGCGAGGGCGCCGGCATGCTGGTGCTGGAGCGGCTGAGCGACGCCCGGCGCAACGGGCACCCGGTGCTGGCGGTGATCCGCGGCAGCGCGATCAACCAGGACGGCGCCTCCAACGGCCTCACCGCGCCCAACGGTCCCTCCCAGCAGCGGGTGATCCGCCAGGCCCTGGCCAACGCCGCGCTCACCCCGCAGGACATCGACGCCGTCGAGGCGCACGGCACCGGCACCACCCTCGGCGACCCGATCGAGGCCCAGGCGCTGCTGGCCACCTACGGCCAGGACCGCGAACGGCCGCTGCTGCTCGGCTCGATCAAGTCCAACATCGGCCACACCCAGGCCGCGGCCGGCGCGGCCGGCGTGATCAAGATGGTGCAGGCGCTGCGGCACGGCGTGCTTCCGCGCACCCTGCACGTGGACCGGCCGTCCACCCACGTGGACTGGACGGCCGGCTCGGTCGAGCTGCTCACCGAGCAACTGGACTGGCCGGAGACCGGCCGCCCTCGCCGGGCCGGCGTCTCCGCCTTCGGCATCAGCGGCACCAACGCCCACCTGGTGCTGGAGCAGGCGCCGGCGGACGAGTCACCCACCGCCGACCCGGCGGCCCCGGTCCCGCCCTTCCTGCTCTCCGCCCGCAGCCGGGAGGCGCTGCGCGCACAGGCACGCGGCCTGCTCGGCTTCCTCGCCGACCAGCCGGAGCTGCCGCTGCCCGCGCTGTCCCGGTCGCTCGCCGTGGGCCGCACGGCATTCGAGCACCGCGCGGCGATCGCCGCTGAGGACCGGGACGGGCTGCTGCAGGCGCTGACCGGGCTGGCCGAGGACCAGGCCGAACCCGGACTGGTGCAGGGCCGGGCCGGCGAGGGCCGACTGGCCGTGCTCTTCTCCGGTCAGGGCTCGCAGCGCGCCGCCATGGGCCAGGAGCTGTACGCGGCCTTCCCGGTCTACGCCGCCGCCCTGGACGAGGTCTGCGCCCAGCTCGACTCTGACGTGCGGTCCGTGCTGCTGGCCCCGGCGGGCTCGCCGGACGCCGACTCGCTCGACCAGACCGGCTACGCCCAACTCGCCCTGTTCGCAATCGAGGTGGCGCTGTTCCGGCTGCTGGAGTCCTGGGGCGTGCGCCCCGACTACCTGCTGGGCCACTCGGTCGGCGAGATCGCCGCGGCCCACGTGGCCGGGGTGCTCGACCTGCCGGACGCGGCCGCGCTGGTCAGTGCCCGGGCCCGGCTGATGCAGCAGCTGCCGGCCGGCGGCGCGATGCTCGCCGTGCAGGCGGGCGAGGCCGAGCTGGCCGAGCTGCTGGCCGGGCCCGGGAAGGAGCTGAGCCTGGCCGCGGTCAACGGCCCCCGGGCCGTGGTGCTCTCCGGCACGGCGGAGGCGGTCGAGGCCGCCGGGGCCGCGCTCGCCGAACAGGGGCGCCGGACCAAGAGGCTGCGGGTCAGCCACGCCTTCCACTCCGCGCTGATGGAGCCGATGCTGGCCGAATTCGCCGAGGCCCTGGCCGGGTTGACCTTCGGCCAGCCGCGGATCCCGGTGGTGTCCAACGTCACCGGCCGGCTCGCCGACGAGCGCATCGCCACCCCGGAGTACTGGGTCGAGCACGTGCGCGGCACGGTGCGCTTCGCCGAGGGCGTCGCCACCCTGGCCGAGCACGGGGTGACCAGCTACCTGGAGGTCGGCCCGGACGGCACCCTCACCGCGCTGGCCGAGGAGTGCGTCCCCGACCCGCAGGCCGCCCGGTTCGCCGCCACCCAGCGCAAGGACCGCCCGGAGACCGCGACGCTGTTCGGCGCGCTCGGCACGCTGCACACCGCCGGCACCGGGATCGACTGGCCCGCCGTCCACCGGCCCGCCGGCCACCTGGTGGACCTGCCCACCTACCCGTTCCAGCACCAGCGGTTCTGGCCCACCGCCCGCGCCGGCTCGGCGGCCGACGTGGCCGCTGTGGGCCTGGCCGCCGACGGTCACCCGCTGCTCGGCGCAGCCGTGGCGCTGCCGGACTCGGGCGGGTTCCTCTGCACCGGAACGCTCTCCCTGGACCGCCAGCCCTGGCTGTCCGGCCACTCGGTGGCCGGCCGGGCGCTCTTCCCCGGCACCGGGCAGGTCGAGATGGTGCTGCACGCCGCCGCCCAGGTGGGCTGCGAGCGGATCGAGGAGCTGACCCTGGAGGCGCCGCTGCTGCTGCCCGAGCGTGGCGCGGTGGCAGTGCAGGTCGCCCTCGGCGCACCGGACGAAGCCGACCGCCGCACGGTGAACGTCTACGCCCGACCGGAGGCGGCTCCGGCCGAGCAGCCCTGGCAGCGGCTGGCGACCGGCCTGCTCGCCCCGGCTGGTACCCGCCCGGCCGCTGAGCTCGCCGCCTGGCCGCCGCCGGGGGCCGAGCCGCTGCCGATCGAAGGCGGCTACCAGCGGTTCGCCGAGTGGGGCCTGGACTACGGCGGCCCGTTCCGCGCGGTGCGCGCGCTCTGGCGCCGGGACGCCGAGCTGTTCGCCGAGCTCCAGCTGCCCGAAACCGACGTGACCGGCTTCGGCCTGCACCCGGCGCTGTTCGACGCGGCGCTGCAGGCGGTCGGCATGGACCCGGCGGCGACCGACCCGTCCGGCGTCCCGTTCGCCTGGTCCGGGGTCACGCTGCACGCCACCGGCGCCACCGCGCTGCGGGTGCGGCTCGCCCCCGGCGGGTCGGGCCTGGCCCTGCACCTGGCCGACCACACCGGCGGCCCGGTCGCCACCGTGGAGTCCCTGGTGATGCGCCAGATGACAGCGCAGCAGGTCGCCCCGGCGGACCGGCCCGGCTCGCTGCTCCGGCTGGACTGGGTGCCGGTGCCGGTCACCGCGTCGGTCCGGTCGACCGAGCCCTGGGCGGTACTCGGCTCCGGACCGCTGCCGGCCGGCCTGCCGCTGTTCCGCTACGCCGACCTGGCTGAGGCGGCCTGCGCGGTGCGGGCCGGCGTGCCCGCCCCGCCGGTGGTGCTGCTGCCCTTCACCGGCCCAGGCGCCGCCGGCCCCGAAGCGGTCCGCGCCGCCGTGCACCAGGCACTCGAGACGCTCCAGGCCTGGCTGGCCGACGACACGTTCGACCGCTCCCAGCTCGTGGTGCTGACCCGGGGCGCGGTCGGCGAGGCCGAGGACCTGGCCGGCGCCGCCGTCTGGGGCCTGGTCCGCACCGCCCAGTCCGAACACCCGGGCCGGATCCTGCTGGTGGATCTGGACACCGACGGCTACGAGGCGCTGCCCGCCGCCCTGGCGACCGCGGCCGCGGCGGACGAGCACCAACTGGCGGTACGTGGCGAGGCACTGCTGGCACCCCGGCTGAGCCCGGTGCGCCTCGCCGCCGACCCGGTCCAGCCGGCCTGGGACCCGAGCGGCGCCGTGCTGGTGACCGGCGCGACCGGCGCCCTGGGCCGGTACACCGTGCGCCACCTGGTGGTCGAGCACGACGTCCGGCACCTGCTGCTGGTCGGCCGACGCGGCACCGACGCCCCTGGCGCCACCGAACTCCTGGAGGAAATCGCCGAGTTGGGCGCCCACGCGGAACTGGTGGCGTGCGACGTCGCCAACCGCGAGGCGCTGGCCCGGCTGCTCGCCGCCCACCGGGTGACCGCCGTGGTGCACATCGCCGGCGTGCTCGACGACGGCGTGGTCACCGCGCTGACCGCCGAGCAGCTGGACGCGGTGCTGCGGCCCAAGGTGGACGCCGCCTGGAACCTGCACGAGCTCACCGAGCACCTCGAACTCACCGACTTCGTGCTCTTCTCCTCCATGTCCGGGGTGATGGGCAACCCGGGCCAGGGCAACTACGCCGCGGCGAACACCTTCCTGGACGGCCTGGCCGAGTACCGGCGTACCCGCGGGCTGCCGGCCCGGTCGCTGGCCTGGGGCATGTGGGACACGGCCGACGGGATGGCCGGCGCGCTGGCCGCCCGGGGCGACGCCACCCGAGGTGGCGCCGCCCTCACCCCGGAGCAGGCGCTGGACCTCTTCGACCTGGCTCGCACGACGGAGCCTGCGGCGCTGGTTCCGGTCCGGCTGGAGCTCTCCCGGAGGCCGGCCGACGGGCCGGTGCCGACGCTCTTCCGCGGCACCGCTGCGCCCCGGCGCACGGTGGCGGCCGATCCGGCCGCCGACTCCGCAGCGCTGCGCGAGCGGCTGGCCGGGCTGGCCTGGCCCGAGCAGCGCGAGCTGGTACTGCGGCTGGTGCTGGCGGAGACCGCCCGGGTGCTCGGCCACACCGGCCCGGAGGCGATCGCCGACGCGGCCGCCTTCGGCGAGCTGGGCTTCGACTCGCTGATGTCCGTGGAGCTGCGTAACCGCCTGGCCGCGGTCACCGGCCTGCGGCTGGGTGCCACGATGATCTTCGACCACCCGACCTTCGCCGCCCTGGCCGAGGAGTTGACGGCCCGACTGGGCCCGACACTGCCGGACGCCGAGGCCGAACAGGGCCCCGGCGGGATCGCCGACCTCTACCGGATCGCCTGCGAGCAGGGCAAGTTCGAGGAGGGCCGGATGCTTCTGCAGGCCGCCTCCCGGCTGCGCCGCACCTTCTCCTCCCCCGAGGAGGTCGGGCCCGGCGAGCTGGTCCGGCTCTGCGCCGGTGCCGGGGACGCACCGGCACTGGTCTGCCTGCCCTCGACCACGGTGTTCGGCGGCATCCACGAGTTCACCCAGCTGGCCACCGCGTTCCGCGGCAAGCGCGACCTCTGGTCGCTCTCCTACCCGGGCTTCGCGGCCGGGGAGCCGCTGCCGGCCGACCCGGAGGTGCTGACCGGCCACCTGGCCGCGATCGTCCGCCGGGGCCTGGGCGACACACCGTTCGTGCTGGTCGGCCGCTCCTCCGGCGGCACCGTCGCCCACCTGCTGGCCGCCGAGCTGGAGCGGCTGGGCGCGCCGGTCACCGCCCTGGTGCTGCTGGACACCTACGAGCCGGGCAGCGCCTCGACCGAATTCATCCTGCCCGCCCTGGAGGCCACCTCCCTGGACGACGAACGCAAGGTCGGTCCGATGACCGACACCCGACTGACCGCGATGTTCGGCTACTTCGGCCTGTTCGGCGGCTGGCGGCCGGCCGAGTTGGCCGCGCCCACCCTGCTGGTGCGCGCCTCCGAGCGGGCCGGTGGCGTGGCCTCGAGCGACCCGGCCGAGGCGTGGCAGGCCACCTGGTCGCTGCCGCACGCCACGATCGACGTACCCGGTGACCACTTCACGCTGATGATGGAGCACGCCGAGCAGACCGCGGCAGCCGTCAACGCGTGGCTGCGTCCCTCCTCTTGACCGCCGGGCCGACCCCGTTCCCGTTGCCCCACCGATACCGCTTTGGAGGACTTCCCGTGCTTCTGGCCGATGAGAGCGTCGACGAGCTGCTGGCGCAGGACTTGGACACCTGGACCCGGCGCGTCGTCCGCCGCCACTTCGACCCGGTGGGCGGCAGCCCCTACTGGCTGCGCCGGGCGGCCGAGCTGCCGTTCCACCCGATGGACGTCACCCGCTATGAGGACCTGTGCGCCTTCGGGCCGTTCCCGATGGAGGAGCTGCGCGAGCTGGACCCGGCGGACCTGGTGCCGCAGGCCGTGCCGCGCCCGCTGGCCGGCAAGGTCTGGGAGTCCGGAGGTACCACGGGCAGCCCGTGCCGGGTCTTCTACACCGAGCCGATGCTGCGCAATCGGGCCACCTGGCTGCGCTGGGCGCTGCCGCGCGAGGGCTTCCAGCCCGGGCGCAGCTGGCTGCAGGCGACCCCGACCGGACCGCACCTGATCGGCCACCGGAGCTGGCACCTCGTGGAGCACTACGACTCCCGGGTGTACGGGGTGGACTTCGACCCCCGGTGGGTCAAGCGCCTCGTCCGGACCGGGCGGATGAAGGAGGCCCAGGAGTACACCGACCACGTCCTGGAGCAGATCGCCTCGATCCTGCGCAGCCAGCAGGTGGACTACCTGATGTCCACGCCGGCGCTGCTCCAGGCGCTGATCCGCAAGCAGCCGGAGCTGGTGGCCCGGCTGCGCGGGGTCCGGCTCAGCGGCACCCACGTCACCGCGGCCATGTACCGCTCGTTCACGGCGGCGATGCCGGACGGGGTGGTGGTCACCATGTACGGCAACACCTTCGGCAACGGGCTCGCCCTGCCAGTGGTCGGCGACGGCGAGCTGATCCCCTACCTGTCCACCTATCCGCAGGTCACCCACACCGTGGTGGACCCCGGGGACTGGACCCGCATGGTGGAGTACGGCCAGACCGGCCAGGTCCGGCTGACCGTGCTGCACGACGACCTGTTCTTGCCGAACATCCTTGAACGGGACGCGGCCGTCCGCCACGACGCCGGCGGCGCCTGGCCGTTGGACGCGGTCGCCAATGTGCGCCCGCTGCAGAACGCCCGGGCCGTGCCGGAGGGCATCTACTGAGCGCGCGGTGCCGGGTCCGGCCGGGGGACCCCTGGTGCGATCGGATCAGGAGGTCTGCCGCAGCAGCGCCTGGGAGAGCTGGTGGCGGTTCTGCACCTTCAGCTTCCGGTAGGCCCGGGTCAGGTGCTGCTCGACCGTGCTGGTCGCGATGTAGAGCTTGCGGGAGATCTCCCGGTTGCTGTGCCCCGCTGAGGCCAACTCGGCCACCCGGTACTCGGCACCGCTGAGGATCGCGGCCGGCTCCCTGGTTTCTTCGACCACGACCGACGGTTCGGGTTGGGCTCGCACCAGTTGCTCGGCCAGCGCCTGCTTGTTCGAGTGCGTGAGGACCGTGCCGCCGAGCCAGCCCATGGCCGTGGTGACCGAAGCATGGCCGGGTAGGAGCACTGACGGGGCGAACCCCCACTGATGCAGACGGCGGCCGCAGGCAAGGAAGTCTTCGAACGCCAGCTCCGCCCGGCCGGTTGCCAGATAGTGCTCTCCGCGGGCATATTGGTACATCAGCCCGAACCGGGTCTGGAACATCGCCGCCGGGACCGGCCGGGTCAGCCACTTCGCGGCCGTATCGTGGTCGCCGCGCGCAGTCGCGGCCCGGATCATGCTCGCCAGCGGCACGCCGGCGACCACGCCCCAACTCGGCAGCGGTATGCACGCCAACGCCATGTCCGCGAATTGCTCTGCCCGTTCCGGGTCCCCCTGCCGCAGGGCGATGTCCGAACGCACCGCAGCGAATCTCGCCTGCCAGGCGGGGGCGTTGAGTTCGGTCATCCGGACCAGGAGCAGATCGCACCAGGAGGCGGCCTGGCTGATGTGGTTCGAATAGGCCAGGGCGAGCACCGCAGATTCCACCGAATCGACGGTCCGGTCGTCCAGCGGGGTGTTCTGCAGGAACTGGTCGGCAAGCCGCGCCACGTCCGCGAATCTCCCCACCATCAAGGATTTCGCCAGCAGTAGTTCCGCCGGATCCGGTGCCGCCTGGGTCGACTGAAGGGTGGCGGGCAGCGACTCCGGCGGCAAGCGCGCGATCAAATCCGGATAGGAGACCTGGAGCCAGGCGAAGAATCCGGGCGAGGGCTCGCTGCTGCGCTGCACCAGCCGCTCAACGATGCTCACCCCCTCATCCATCCGGCCGTCCCAGAGCAGACCCCTGATCAACTCTTCGGTGCGGTAATCGGAAAGCTGACCGTCCTGCGCGGCCGCGATCAACTGGCTGTGCCGCCGGGCGGCCGTCATCGGCGAGACCCGCCATTCCGCCGCCGCCAGGTTCGCGGTTATCTCAGGGTGCGGCTCGGAATCCGCCGTGGTTCCGCCTGCCAATTGCAGGCATTGGATCGCGAAGGACACCTGTCCCTGCCCCAGCGCGGCTTCCGCCGCCTTACAGAGCACCTCGTCGGCCCACGGATCGCCGTGGTCGTTCGCGGCCAGCAGGAACTGGGCGACCGGAATCAGCGGCAGACCGCAGCTGTACGCGGTCGAGGCCGCCCGCAGGTGGAGCGAGGCGTGGTCCGCGGGGGTCATGTCGTTCAGCAGCGCCAGCCGGGCCCGCGGGTGCCGGAACCGCCCGTCCGCCAGGATCCCCGCCTGGGTGAGGGTCTCCATGACCTGGGCGACCGTAAAGGAGTTGACCGCGAGCAGCGCGGTGAGCAGCGTCGGCGTGGCGTGCTCGCCGAGCGCTGCCAGACCCCGCGCGACGTCGAGCGCGTGGTCCAGCGCACAGCGCCGGACGCACTCCAGGATGGCCCGCCCGTAGGCGCTCCCCGCGATCGGCCCCTCCGACTCGACGCCGGTGCCCAGGTTGTCCTCGATCAGCGCCCGGGCGAGCAGCGGGTTCCCTCCGCTGAATTCGTAGCAGGCCCGGCTCAGCCGGTGCCCGACCTGGGCCTCCAATCCGGAGTTGAGCAAGTCGGCGACCCCCGCCGGACTGAGCGGCGCCAGTGCTATCCGGGTGCTCAGCTTGCCGCGGAGCAACTCCGCCCGGAACTCCATGTAGCCACTGCTACCTTGCTCCTGGTCGGTGAAGAGCAGCAGCGTCGGAATCGATCGGAGCCGGCGCGAGAGCCAGAGGAAGAACTGCAACGACGCCGCATCGGCGTGGTGGATGTCGTCGACCCCGATCAGAACGATCCGATCGACCGCCAGTCTTGCCAGTACCGACGTGAGTTGCTGCAGCACCCGGTTGTCGAAGGGATCGTCCGCCTCCTCCAGGATCCCGCGCACCTCGTCCCGCAGCTCGAACGGCAGCGAGACGGGTTCGAAGAGCTGGGTCACCACACCAAGCGGAATATCCTGCTCCATCCGCGACCCGATGGCGCTGAGAAATAGCACGTCGTTTCCCACGGCATGCTCGGCGAGCATGTTCAGGAGTTCCGTCTTCCCGCTACTGATCGGCCCGCTGAGCACTGCCGCATGACCTGTTCCTTTTCTACTCGACGTGAGCAGGCGGTTCAATTCGGCGAAAACGCTTCCGCGTTCGATGAGCTGCATGACTACCCGTTCAATCAGTAAGTGTGCGAGCAAATTCCTACGGGACCGCCGGTCGGCATGGTCGCTCCACAGCATGGTGCGTCACCGTTCGCCGACTCACTGAAACTGAGAATGAGGATCCACTGGCGGACGATTTCTGTTGCGCTTTGCATCAGTTCGTGGTCAATCTTCATTTGCCTGGAAATCCCGAGGCCATGCACGATCCAAGCCTGCGGTATCTTTCTGGCATCCTGGCGAAAGATATGCCTGCACTGCGCAAGTCGCTGATCTACATCTCCCCCGAGCACAGTTGAGCAGCCTACCTCGTCATCGCCCTCCACGGGAGATCCGACTTTGGACCACCTCGCCACTAACCAGGGGCGATCAATCCTTGTCATGCTTCCACGACACTGCGCGCCTTCCGTACGAGACAGTTGATTGACCATCACATTCGATGCTTGACGCCGTCATCACTGGCCTTCGGGGGGAACACCCCGCCCCCGCTCTTCGCCAACGTGGCCACTGCACCCAGGGGCACCGTTCTTCTTCACCCGGGCGGTGTGTTCTGAGTCACCATCAGCGCGCCGTCCGGCCGGCGACCATGGGCGAAGTCCCACTGGTCGTCGGCCTCGACGGGGAGGGGGGCGCCGGACGGGATATTGTGGAGGAATTGTTCGATTGAGCGTCAGTTCCGGTGTCCGCCAGAACGGGACCAGCGGCAGCCGCCAACACTGCCTTGCCGAGAACCTCATCCGGCCTGCGGCGGGGGGCATCCCAGCATCCGCCACCCGGCCGACGCCGGGGCCGCTCTCACCAACTACCTCGTCGGCAGCCCCCAGCACCCCATCCCCCGCCGCTGGTAGCGGCCCTCACTATCAGGCCTCGCTCGTTACGCTTCCCTCCTCCGTCCACCCCGCTTGAGCGTCCGCGCCTCCACGCCGTCCCACGCCATGCGCAGCGCAGGCAGGAACTGCTCGCGGGTCAGACCGCCGTCCATGAAGCCGTTGCCGAAACCATGGAGCTGCCAGTCGAGCCTCGACGACGGCCGGTCGGGGGCAGTTCGGCGCCCCTCCGGTGGCGATCTCCTCCAACCATCGTGGACGTGTCCCCTGATTCACGTAGAGCCTTGAGCCGATTACCGGGGTGATGCCGCGGGAGTCGAATTCGCCCTCGAGTACGGCAAGGAAAGCGTTGTACCGATCCTGATGCTTCCGTGGGGTCTTGCCGCTCAACACCCACGCTGCCGCCAGCATCACTGGCAGCCGCCCCTCCAGGGCCCTTTGCACCTTCGCCCACAGCGCGACCTGCGCACCTGCCCACGGCCCCAAGGGCACCGCGTCGCGCGAGAGGCTGCCCGCGCCGGCCTGACCACTCGACAGTCCCACTTCCGGCATGCTCCGTCCTATCCTGACGTTCCGGGTCGCGCAGGAAGACTAAGCACACCCACTGACAGGACCGGGCGTATCCGCCCAACCGGCGAGCGCCGCCCGGCTCGCCTGATCGCGGGCGACGAAGCGACAGTCACAGCGCTGAGGCCGAAGCGTGCAGGCCGCCCAGCGCTAACCCACTTGACTCGCCAGAGACCCCACTGGTCACACAATCCATGGACAGATAGCATCATTACCATGCTATCCATGGCTAGCGCTGGAACGATTCTTTGATTCACAGGACGCGATGGAGCGTCACTGCGCTCTGAACATCCTCGCCGGCCCCCAGAGCTCGACCCGGACGACAGAGAGGGAATAGGGCCTCACTCCGCTGCCCGGGCCCGGTTCAGGACGTACGCGCCGCGTTCGATCGGCGCGGCGTAGGCGCAGATGGCCAGCCGCCACGGATCCAGTTCGTCCGTCACCATGCGCTCGACGGCCGCCAGGACCTCGCGCCGGACCTCGGGGCCCGGGTCGGACCAGAAGCAGAGCTGGGCCGCACTCCACAGGATCCGCAGCGCGAGCACCGGTTCCTCGGCGGCCATCTCCTGCGCCAGGGCCGTGAGCGAGAGGGCGCCGGAGGAGTGGCTGTGCAGCCCTTCGTCGCAGGCGCCGCGCAGCCACACCGCCCTGGCGTGCTGCTGCCGGGACAACCGGCCGGTCAGGGCCCGGTCCAGCAGCCTCGTCACGGTCTCCGGCCGGCCCGGTTCGGCGGCGAAATCGGCTGCCAGCAACAGGCGTTCGGCACGTCGGCCGACGTCCTCGCTGAGTGCGGCGGCCTGTTCCAGCGCGGTGACGGCCGCGGCGATGCCGCCGCGCCGGGCGGCCCGTCGCGCCGCGTCCTGCAGGGCGACGGCGACGGACTCGTCGGGGGTACCGGTGGCGGCGCGGTGCCGCACCTGCCGATCCGGCTGGCCTTCGAGCACCGCGGCGAGCGCGGCGTGCGCGGCGTGCCGGACGTCGGCCGCCATCGCCTGCTCGATCGCCGACCGCATCAGCGGATGTCCGAAGCGCAGCTCGGTCCCGACGACTTCGACCAGGCGGGCCCGGACGGCCGGCTCCAGGTCGGCCGCACCGACGGCCGCGCCCGTGAACACCCCGGTCGCACAGTAGATCTCCGGAAGTGAGGAGGCGTCATCCAGGGCGGCGACCTGCAGCAGGCTGCGGGTGGCCTCCGGCAGCATCCTGAGCCGGTCGGTGAAGGCGCGCTCGAGCCGCTCGGTGAGCGGGATCTCGGCGAGCTGCGGATCGGCGGCACCCACCGCGCTCGACAGTTCTGTCAGCGCCAGCGGATTGCCGGCCGCGGCGGCGAGCAGCCGCCGGTGGGCGGTGGGGCGCAAGTGCGGGACCCGGTCCGCGAGCAGCACGGTCGCCTCGTCGTCGGACAGCGGCTCGAGCAGCACGGTGGTCATCTCGTCGGGGTTCAGGCGTGACCGGTAGCCGTCCCGAGCGGCTCCCACCATCACCACCGGCTCGGTGCCGACTCGGCGCGCCATGAACGCCAGGATGCTGACGGTGGCGTCGTCGAGCCACTGCACGTCGTCGGCGAGCACCAGCACCGGGGCAACCGCCGCGGCGTCCGCGATCAGGTTGAGGGCCGCCAGGCCTACCAGGAAGACGTCCGGGATGTCAGCCTCGGCGTGCCCCTAGGCTGCGTCCAACGCCTGTCGGTGCGGCGCCGCGAGCTCCGACCTGCCGGCGGCCAGTGGGCGCAGCAGCAGCTGCAGGCCGGCGTAGGGGATGTCGCTCTCGGCCTCGACACCGCTGGTGCGCAGCACCCGGCACCCGCGGGCTTCGGCGAGGATGGCGGCTTCGGCGAGCAGAGCCGACTTCCCGATCCCGGCCGGGCCGCGGACCAACACGGCACTGCCCCGGCGCCGCGACTCGGACAGCAGCCGGGCCAGGAGGTTCAGCTGCGCTTGCCGGCCGACGAGCTCCACGGTCCTCCATCCAGTCGGTTCACTGGGGGCGGGCGTGCCCGAACGGTGATCCTACTGCGCCGCGCCGACGCCCCAGGGCCCTGCCACCGCCATTCCGAATCAGCCACCAACACCCGGTGTCAGTCGAGCAGATACGGGTGGCGGACGGGAATGTACTGGTCGTCGACCGGACCGGAGTGACGTTGCGATGCCCTCTCCGGACGGTGGGAGACCGAGCAGTCGGGTCCACAGCCGCTACCCGCGCACGGTGCGTGAATGCCCGGCCAGCTGCGGGCCGGTCGTCATCGCCCTGGAGGTCCGGCGCCTGTTCCGCAACGCCCCGGCTTGCGATCGCCGCACTTTCGTCGAGCAAGTGGAGCAGCCAAGCTTCAGCTCCGACAGCTCGCTGCGGCACGCCCAACCACTTGTGTGCGCCTCGCCGGCAGCAGCCGCGAGACCGCAGACACCCTCGGCTTCACCTGCCCATTGGAACCCGACTGAACCCGACCCCTCGGCACCGTCGGCCCCACTCTACGGAGCTGGGGCCGACGGTGGTGTGGAGCGCGCTCCGGCTCGCCACCGCATGCACCTGACGCCCTGCCAGGAGTGCCGCCCGCTTTCGACGAGGGCAGCTGCGGCTGCTTCATCGTCGCCCAACCCACCTGCCCCTGGCCAACTACCGGACCCTGCCAACGCGCACTTGACCGACGACAGATGCGTCAAGTGCGAACCCTCTGGCCAGAATCGTCGATTACAGCGAGCAACCATCCAATCCGTTGAAGTGATCAAGAAATCCGACATGCGGAAGAAATGGCTCACATAACCACCAGCCCACGGCACCGAGCAGTCTCCAGCGTCGCCATCGGGCCGTGAAACCGTGAGACGAATGTGAGAGGCGGGTTCCGGAGCACGCCGAAGGCCGCTCTCTCGCGAACGAGAAAACGGCCTCTGACCTGCGACAATGGAGCGAACTCCAGTCGGGACGACAGGATTTGAACCTGCGACCCCTTGACCCCCAGCGATCGAAAGGGTGTCCGACCAGTGTTCACCAGTCCGAATCCCGCAGGTCAGGGCCTACCTCGTCCACTACGCATGACGCCTGATGACACCTCATGACGCCCAGTCCGTGAGAAGCGCGTGAGAGGCGGCGATCGAGGGGAAGTTCGAGAGTGATCTGCCTCACACCCCCATGGTGGTCGAGCAGCGCCCCCGAAGTGACTCTTCTGTTCCCCGTCCTGGCGCGACCGACAGTCGACTCCAAGCCACGATGCGGCAATCATTACTGGTCAGTCGAAGTATCGCCAGCCCAGACCTACGAAACAGCGCACCATCCAGGGATCCCGCCCTGCAAACTGGCCACGCAGCTTAATTTCGTTTGGTGAGGTCGCGGGCAGTCTCCAAATACCCCAGCCGCGGCGAAAGGTGCTGTCGTCGGTCCACCGCTGCTGTAGTCACCGGCCACCCTTCCGGGCGGTGAACTCGCGAAGGCCAATGCTGCGCGATCAAGCAGGCCTACCCACCATCCGCCCACCGCGATCATCCTCGCGGCGTGTCTCCGGGCGCGTGTCCCGGCCAGTCGATCTTGCCGTGCTCCACGCCCCGCCCCGCACGCCCTGCCGCAACACCCACCACTCCCGCAACTCTGGACACGCCATCACCACTCGGTTCAAGGAGGAGCCCATGGCGCAGCGTCCCAGGCGTGGTCGGGTGTATCGGCGGTGCGGGTGCACAGACGGGAGCAGTGGGAAGCAGTTGGGTTCGTGGTGTCCGCGGCTGGCCGCCGACGCCACGCATGGCCGGTGGACGTATGCGGTGGATCTGGCGCCGGAGGACGGCATGCGCCGGACTCGGCGCCGGGGTGGGTTCGCCAGTCGGGCGGAGGCGGCCAGGGAGATGGCGCGGGTGTTGGATGCCGAGTACCGGGGCGTGTACGAGGACCGGACGCTGCGCGTCGGGCTGTTCCTGTACGAGTGGCTGGAGTCGAAGCGCCCGGCGCTGGCCCCGAACACCTGGACGGGCTATCGGGCATGAATTGAGCGTGACCTGGTCCCGGCGTTCGGCGGCATGCTGCTCGTCGACCTGCGGCCCAAGCACATCGACGCCTGGGTGAGCACGCAGCTCGCCGCCGGCCGCGGGCACACCACCGTTCACCACGCCGTGGCCATGCTTCGCAACGCCCTGAACCACGCGGTGCGGACGTGGCGGCTGCGCTACAACCCGGCCAAGCACTCCGTACCCGCCAAGCCCCGCGCCGCCGTACGCATCTGCTGGACCCCCGACGAGGCCGCGGCCTTCCTGCGGCACAACGCCGAGCACTACGCCGACCGGCTCACTGACCTGTTCGAGGTCATGCTCGGCACCGGCATGCGCCGCGGTGAGATCCTCGCCCTGCACTGGTCCGACGTGCACCTCATGGACCGCCAGCTCTACGTCCGCTGGACCCTGACCGCCGTGAACAACGGGACAATCCACCTCAGCGAGCCCAAGACCGAGGCCAGCCGCGCCTGGATCAGCCTCTCCCCCAGAGTCATGGCCGCCCTCCACCGTCAGGCAGACTTGCAGATGGCGGCCCACCCCGACGGTCGGCTCGAGGGCCTGGTCTTCGCCCGTCCGGCGGGCGAGCCCCTGCGCCCCCAGTGGGTCCTCGACCAGCTCCGTAAGCGCACCGCCGAACTCGACCTGCCGAAGATCGGCCTTCACGACCTTCGCCACACCGCGGCCAGCATCATGATCGCCGCCGGCATCCCCCTCGCCGTCGTCTCCAAAACCCTGCGCCACTCCAACCTCGCCATCACCGTCGACCTCTACGGCCAGCTCCTCAAAGACTCCGCCGACGAAGCCGTCACGGCACTCGCCGCCGCCCTCGACCGGGCAGACGCCGAGGTGGCCGGCCAGCCCGGTTCCGCCGTCGGCCACCGCTTCGGTAAGGCAGCGTGAGCAGTCCGGCATCAGGCCTTCATACCCGGCTGCTGATCGGCCACTTCCGGGCCGCTGGCGTGCGGTCGGCTTCCTCTTCGTCCGTGTCCGGCTGGAGGAGGTCAGGCAAGTCCCGTGCTGCCCAGTCCGGAAGGGCACCGCTGTTGGGGACCAGCACCAGGGTGCCCCATCGGAGGGTCTGAGTAACCTCCGCGAACGCGGGGCTGACCCGCGCAGCCTCCGTCCTGGCGGCATGGTCGGCGGGTACGGAATGCCCGGTCGGCCGCCGGGCAGTCCGGCGAGCGGGCTGCCGTGCACCAATCGGCCAGCGCCGACTCGCGCTTTCGGTTCGTCCGCCCTGGCCCTGCAGCCTCAGATGTCGGAGCCGTGGAGCAGGATAGGAGCGACAACTCATCTCCGGGGAGGGAGGCACGCCATGACCACCGACGGCCCCCGGCTGCCTGTGGAGTTCCTGCTCGCCGTCGCGGCCGAAGCCGAGCCCGAGTCCGCTGCGGCAACGATGGCCGCTGAACAGGCACACGGCATGGCCGAGACCAACGGCCGGCAGTACGGACAACTCCTCGAAGCACTTCTCAGGAGGCCGTACCGGGAGAAGGCCCCTGCCTGGCTCCTGGAGGCCGCAGTGACGAACGGCCTGCGGCAGGCAGCCGAGTCCGAGTATCTCCTCGGGACGACGACCGAGCTCCTGGCACTCGCCCTCGCCCACCCCGAATACGACGAGAGCATGCGGGCCGACGCCCTGCTGCGCTGCCTGGACAGTCTGCTCGGCGCCCTCGGCACCGCCGACCGACCAGCTGCTCTGTGCGCAGCCGTCGCCGCCGAGTTGCGTAGGAGGGTACCGCAACGGTCGTGCATGACACCCGGCCTGCTCAAGGAGCCGACGCCGGCGCAGCTGGCCCTGCGAACAGAACGACTTCACGACGACGTGTTCGACGTGGCCGTCGCTCTCCTCCCTGGGGAACCCGACTTCGGCCAGCCGGACGATGAGAGTTTCGATGCCTGGTCGGAGCGGATCAAGGAAGCGGTCGCGGCCTGGGAAACCATGTGGTCGATCGTGCTGAAACGCCATCCCGACCGGCACACCCAGCTGGTGGACTGGGGCGAGGACACCGCCGCACATCACGTCATCAGGGGTCAACTGCTCGGCAGCCTGCCCTGGGCGGTCGAACCGGCTCTGCTCAAGCGGATCGCCCTGGAAGATCTCGGCAACTTCACCCAGGCCATGACCGTGACCCGGGTCTGCCGGCACATCCTGGAAGGGTCCTCACCAGAGGAAGCCCGGGAGCGCTTCGCCGATGTCATCGGCGCACTCGGTGAGAACGACCGCAAGCGCCTCGACTTCTGCGTCGACGGCGGCGAACGCCGGGCCGCATGGGGCGCTCGTGCCGCCGTCTCCTGGGTTTCCGACGCAGCGAGCAGCAGGTGGCGCCTCCTGCTCAACCCCGCCGAGGCCAAGCCGTCGTACGGCGACCCCTACACCTGGCTGACGCCCGCAGGTGAACTCGCCGAGCTGGGGCGCCGCTTCGCCGATGTGGCCGTGCAGGCGCTCCAGACCTGGCAGTCGAACGACTTGCTCGGCATCAGCCAGGTAGCTGACCTCCGCTGGGTGCATGCCATGCTGATCCACCTGCCCGAGGTGACACCCGCCGTCAAGAAGACGGTGCAACTCATGGTCCGCGACGCCCACCGCAGCCATGCCCGGCCCCGGTCCTACGCCTACCGGGCGCAGGAGGACCACCGGCAGTTCACCGGACTCCTTGACGCGATCAGCCGGATCGTCGCCGACCCCCTCCCGCAGGCACCCGCCACCCGGCGCTCAGCCCTCGGCGATCCCGCGCAGGTGACGCCCCGGAGCCTGTCCGCCGTCACTCCGGAGGTCCTCGACGAGTACCTGGACCGGCACACCGGCGACGACCAACTCGTGGAGAAGGCCCTGCTGTCCTTCGCCTGGCGCAGCAGCCACCGACACGACCCGTCTTTCACCGATGTCCTCGCGCGCCACTCGGACCCTCAGCAGGCCGTCTACACCCTCACCCATGACCTGCGCAGCAGGCTCGGCGGCAACCCCGCCAACCGGGAAGCCTGGGCACAGCACATCCTTGCCCTGCCCGGCTGCCGCAGCGAGACCATCCTCGCGCTGCCCGCCTGGACGGCGCTCAAATCACGGGGAAGCCACTACGACCGCACACACCCCACCGTGCTCGCTCTCGTGGCCGACATGCTCGGAGACGACCACCAGGCCTGGCACCGACTCACCGACAGCCCGATCAGCAACTCCGGCCCCAACGCCTGGCTCCGCCTGGGAGACATCCTCAAAGCCGCCGCAGACGGCACCGATTGGCCGAAGCCACCAACTCCCCGATAACGGCCTCGCGCGCCACACGCCCGGGAAGGCCGACGCACCCGTAGTGCCCTGAGCGGGGCTGCCTGGCTGGGTTGGGGTATAGCACTTTCTCAACCTCTTCTTGATGATCTTCATCATCCGTGCGGGACTGCAGATTTTCGCCGATCACCCCCGGCTGTACTGGTGCGCATCCACCCTGAGCTCGTCACCGGGTTCCTCCTCATCGACGGGCTCACCGCTGGCGACGCCGCGGCAATCTGACGTCACCGGTCGCCGAGGGCCTGCGAGGACTTGCTCACCCTCGGGCCCGGGATGCCGCACCGCTGGAGCCGCCGCGCGGGCGGAAGACCACCCCGGCGCGCGCGAGCAGCCGGTGCACCGTCCCATAGGACTTGCCGTAGGCCTCGCCGATCTCGCGCAGGGAGGCACCGGCTGCGTACATCGTCCGCATGTCGCGCGTCAGTTCCTCGCGATCCTGCTCGGTCTCGTCGCTTTCGGACATCGCGGTGACGTTCCCCTTTCTCACGGTCGCCGGTCGGACCGGCCGGGTATCAGCTGACGCTGTGCGGTGCCGGGTCGCCGTCGCTACTCGGGTTGGGCAATGAGGCAGAAGCCGGTGACGAGTTCAGGACTGATCCGCACGACGTAGTGCATGGCAGCGTCCACCCAGGGAGTGACCAACTGCTCGTAGCGCTGTACCTCGGCCGGATCGGTGACCAGTTGGGCGTAGTCGGTGGCGACGACGCTCCAGCCGAGGCGGGTGTCGGGGTCGATGGCGTCGGCCTCGTAGGCTACGACCGGGCAGGGGGCGTCCGGTCCGGTCGCGACGGCGGTCAGTGCGGCGCCGTCGTGGGTACGGATGATGATCGCGCCGTCGACGACCACGTGGTTGACCGGGCGGATGGCCGGCAGGGCGCCCTTGGTGAAGACGACCCAGCCCAGCGGGACGGCGGTGAGCAGGCGCAGGCACTCCGCCCTCTCCAGCGCGGCCATGTGCCGAGCCGGGGCCGCCTGCTGGCGGGCCATGATGAGTCGGCGGACCGCTTCGTCGTTCATGACCGGCCCGCGATCAGGCCGAGGTGTCCGTCGTAGCGGCGGTACAGCACGCGGCCGCGCCCGCTGTCCGGGGCGGCGTAGAACAGGAACGGCAGGTCGGCGGCCTCCAGCCGTGCCACGGCCTGTTCGGCGCTCAGCCGACGGGCACCGTGGGGGCTGAGCGTCAGCGGGACGGCGCAGCGGCTCGGCGGAGCGGCGGTGGTGCGGGCGAGCCGGTAGCCGGTCGGCCCGGTGCGGTAGACGACGGCGTCCGTCTCGGTGGCCGGATCGATGAACAGGTGGATGTCGTAGTCCATCGCGTCCAGGGTCCGTACTGCGGCCTCCGGTGAACACCACACCAGCGACGGGGACTTGACGCGGGTGATCTGCCGGTCCCGGGACGACGCGACCGCGCCGGCGAGCTCGGCAGGCGGGCCGGGCTGGGGCCAGGGCTGGGGTTTCCAGGTGCCGTTGACCGCCGCGATACGTCGGCGGAGCTGCTCGCCGATCCGGTCCACCGCCTTGGCGAAGCCCTGCGAGGTCTCCTGGACCCGGACCCGCCGACCGTCCACCTCGGCGTTCACCTGCGCCAGCACGCCCGATCCGGTGGCCGACAGCCTGACCTTCAGCGCCTCGACCAGCGCGTTGGCCCCCTGGGCGGCCGCCGCGATCCTGGCCCGTCCCTCGGCCAACACCTCACGCGGAACCCTTCCGACCGCCACCACCGCGACCTCCGCGCTCACGTCCGATCTCCTCCTGCTGATGCCTGCGGGCCCCTTGCCCGGCTGCAGCGCAACAACGGTGCAGGCGGGCACTTCCCGTGACCAGGGCCCAACGGCCCCATTGCCGGGTGACGGCGGCGCGCTTGCTGTTGACGCCGGGCTCCCGCCGGGACACAGCGGATGGAGCCCCTCAGCAGAAGATCGTCTCCCTGGCGTCGTCGCCGCGAACCGCGTCCACTGGGCCGGGGGCGCCTGCCAGGGGGTCACCGGCCTCCGGCTCACGGGCGCTACTGCCGCTCCAGGCCCCTTCTTCCGGGCAGATGGCAGCAGCTCTCTCGCGGCCTCGGCGGCCGGTGACGGCGTCGTCCATCGGTGACCTCGCGGTGTGCCTCGGCGGGACGTGGGAGAGCGCGTTTCCTCGAGACCGGCGGGGCCGCCCCGGCGTCGGTTCCAGGGCGGCCCCCGGCGGCAGCACGCTTCCGGTGGGCTGTCGCATGACGACCTTAGCAGTTGCTAACATTATCAATTGCATGCATGGCCAGGAGGAGGAATGCGTATCTCACCGCAGTGCCGCACGGCGGCGCCGTCCGCTCCGTACCCGGTACGGGCAGTGGTGGTGTGCCGCCATGTGCCGGGTGGGCGCGGCCCGTGCGGGTGCTGCGGGCGCTCTTCTCTTCTGGCCGTCCCTGCTGGTCGCGAGGGGTGCATGCCCGCTCGCCGCCGCCCCTGGAGTTGTGCCCGGGGGCGGCGGCGAGCATGCAGTGGGAGTTCGCGACGCAGCGCGACGTGGGCGTGATGACACTGACCGGGTTCCTCGGTCAGGACGCGACGCACCGTTTCCAGGGGGCGTTCGACTGGGCCGTCGCCCGTTGCTCCGGTCCGCTGGTGGTCGACATGACGGCGCTGATCGGCTGGAACTGCTCGGGCGAGGACGCGATCCTCGACGCCACCGGCCGCCTGTCGGCCGACCGCGGCCCGCTGGCGGTGTGCGGCCTCGGGGAACGCGGCGCCCATGTCCTGGCGACGGCCGCCGCCCTGTCCGTGATCCGGGTGTTCCCGGACCTCGATACGGCCGTCGCCGCCCTCGCGGCGTCCTGACCGGCCCGAACAGCCGAGTCGATCATCCGGTTGCTAAAGTCAACCCTGGAAAGAATGCTGTGCCCGATGGAGACGGTGACGACGTGAACGCCGGAACGCCCACCCCGCCTCGCGTGATGGGCGCGCCGCTGTACCAGTTGAAGGCGGAGTTCTTCAAGACGCTGGGGCATCCCGCGCGGATCCGCGTCCTGGAACTGCTGAGCGAGCGTGAGTACGCCGTCGCCGAGATGCTGCCCGAGGTCGGCATCGAGGCCTCGCACCTGTCCCAGCAGCTCGCCGTCCTGCGCCGTTCCAACCTGGTCGCCACCCGCCGGGAAGGCTCCACCGTCTACTACCGCCTCACCAATCCCCAGGTGGCGGAGCTCCTGCGGGTCGCGCGCACCATCCTCAGCGGCGTCATCAGCGACCAGGCCGAACTCCTCAACGGCCTGCGCGCCGAGCCCGAGCATCCCACCCGGGGCTGAACCGGCCGCCCCTGCCGTGTGCCCGGCCTCGGACGCCCAGTTGCGCGTCGATGCGCCGCACGTGGTGGCGGGCCATGGCGAGGTCCGCCCGGGCGCGGTCGAGGACCAGCTAGAGGAACAGGTCCTTCCCGCCGGGCGACGTGAGCGGACGCACCAGGTGGTACTGGTGGGTGAGCGTGGTCAGGCTGTCCTCCAGCACCTCCCCGTGCAGCCCGAGGGCTTCCGCCGCCCGCTGATGTGCGCGGACGACGTCGGTGGTGCCGGCCGCGGCGAGCTGCAGGTCCAGGCCCGCGGAATCCCCGACCGCGCCGAGCGCCATCCCGCTCGTGGAGTCGACCAGGGCCGCGCCGAGCGCCCCGTCGATCGCCATCGCGTCCTTGAGCGCGCCGTCGATGCCTGCCATCCGGAAGTCCTCCCGACTGTTTCGCGTCGCGGCCGGCCCTTCGCGCCGACCGCGCACCGAGCGTAGGCAGCCGGCACCGTCTCAACAGCCCGGTGATCGCTACTGATCACAAGAGATCACCACTGTCGTAATCCATCACATGCGAAACAAGCGATTTGAAAAATTCTTCATGTTCATACATGCTGGCGTGCTGTTGGATCGGCACAAGGTGCGTCCGGTGTCGTGCCGGCGACCGGGGAGGGTGGTCGTGACCGCGGTGTTCGACGAGGAGCTGCGCGAGCAGCTGGCCCAGGCCCGCCAGGCCCTGAACCAAGCCCGCGAGCGCGGGGACGACGACGGTGCCCAGGCGTATGCCGGGCGCGTCGCGGGTCTGCTGCGGATCGCGGCCGACCACGGCATCGACGTCCCGCGCACCGCCGAGGAAGCGGAGCAAGGAGAGAGCTGAGACATGGCCGTCCCGCTGTACCAGGCGAAGGCGGAGTTCTTCCGCACCTTGGGCCACCCGGTGCGCATCCGGGTTCTGGAGCTGTTGCAGGACGGCCCGCTGCCGGTGCGCGATCTGCTCGCTGCTCTGGACATCGAGGCGTCCAGCCTCTCGCAGCAGCTCGCGGTGCTGCGCCGCACCAACCTGGTCACCGCCACCCGGGAGGGAAACACGGTGGTCTACGCGCTCAGCACGCCGGACGTCGCCGGGCTGCTGCGTGCGGCCCGCCGCATCCTCGGCGAGATGATCACCGACCAGCGCCAGCTCCTCAACGAGCTGACCGCGACCACCGCCGCCGTCAGGGAGGTCCGGGCATGAGTGCCGCCCACGCCGTCCTCGACCGGGTGCGTTCCGTCCTGCCCAACCGGCAGATCCTCGCCACCATGGGCCGCTCGCCGCGCAAGGACCTGCTCTCCGGCCTCACGGTGGCGATCGTCGCCCTGCCGCTGGCCCTCGGCTTCGGCATCTCCTCCGGCGCGGGCGCCGAGGCGGGCCTGGCCACCGCCGTCATCGCCGGTGCGCTCGCCGCCGTCTTCGGTGGCTCCAACCTCCAGGTGTCCGGGCCGACCGGTGCCATGACCGTCGTCCTGGTCCCGATCGTCGCCCGCTACGGCACCGGCGGTGTGCTCACCGTCGGGCTGCTGGCTGGCGTCATCCTGGTCGCGCTGGCGCTGGTACGGGCGGGGCGCTGGATGGCGTACGTCCCCGTCCCGGTCGTCGAGGGCTTCACCGTCGGCATCGCCGGCGTCATCGCGCTCCAGCAGGTGCCCGGCGCCCTCGGAGTGAAGAAGCCCGACGGCGACAACCCGGCCGTCGTCGCGGCCAAGGCCGTACACGACTTCGCCTCCGCACCGCACTGGGCGGCGCTCGCGCTCGCCCTGGGCGTCGCGGCCGTGATGCTCGTCGGCGTGCGGCTGAAGCCGTCCCTGCCGTTCTCCCTCATCGCCGTCATCGCCGCGACCGTCACCGCCAAGCTCGCCGAACTGCCGGTGGCCACCATCGGCCACCTGCCCGCCGGACTGCCCATGCCCTCGCTGGGCTTCCTGGACCTCTCCGCCGTACCCGCACTGCTCCCCTCCGCCCTCGCCGTGGCGGCACTGGCCGCCCTGGAGTCGCTGATGTCCGCGACCGCCGCCGACGCCATGAGCGTCTCGGAGCGCCACGACAGCAACCGCGAACTCTTCGGCCAGGGCCTGGCCAACCTCGCCGCCCCGCTGTTCGGCGGCGTCGCCGCCACCGGCGCGATCGCCCGCACCGCCGTCAACGTCCGCTCCGGCGCCGCCTCCCGCCTCGCCGCCCTCGTCCACGCCGCCGTCCTGGCGGTGATCGTCTTCGCCGCCGCGCCGCTCGTCTCGGGAATCCCGCTCGCCGCCCTGGCCGGCGTGCTCATCGCCACCGCCGTCCGCATGGTCGAGGTCGGCTCGCTGCGCGCGCTCGCCCGCACCGGACTTGGCGAGGCCGCGGTCCTGGCCCTCACCGCCACCGCCACCCTCGCCTTCGACCTGGTCACCGCCGTCGTGGTCGGCCTGCTCGTCTCCGGCGTCCTGGCGCTCGCCGCAGTCGCCAAGGCGGCCCGCGTCGAGCAGGTCCCGCTACACGCCGACCTGCCCCCGGCCGACCACCACGACGAAGAACAGTCGCTGCTCGCCGAGCACATCGTCGCCTACCGCATCGACGGCCCACTGCTGTTCGCCGCCGCCCACCGCTTCCTGCTGGAACTCACCGAATCCGCCCAGGTCAAGGTCGCGATCCTGCGGATGTCCCGGGTCAGCGCCGTCGACGCCAGCGGCGCCACCGTCCTCGGCGACGCCATCACCAAACTGCAGCGCCGCGGCACCCTCGTGCTCGTCTCCGGCATCCGCGACGAACACCACCGACCCCTCGACGCCCTCGGCACACTCGACCGGCTCCGCGCGGACGGCCACGTGTTCGCCACCACCCCGGACGCCATCGCCTACGCCCGCAACCACCTGCACGACCAGACCGAGTCCACTGCTCTCCCCCTCGCCGCAGGAGCAGCCCGTTGACCCGAGCCGAGGCGCCATGGTGATCCGCCGCTGGCGCGACCGGGGCCGTCGTGCTGACCGCGTCTCACCCTTGGCCGCCCCATCCGGTCGGAATCGGAAGTACCGGATGAGCCTGGCCAGCACCTGGCTCGCCGCCAAAGTGAGCCGCCGCATCACCGTGACCGTCCTCACCGGCTGGGGCGTACGGCCGAGGACCACCGTCCACGACGCCGCAGTCCTCGCCGTCACCGAACTGGTCACCAACACCGTCCGCCACGCGGCACACCGCTCCCCGTTCTTCGAACTGCTGCTCGCCGTCACCGACACCGACCTCGAAGTCGCCGTCCAGGACAGCCACCCCGGCCTGCTCGACCTCCCGCCCGAGGGCGCCACGGGCGGCCTCGCCGCCGTCGCCGACCTCGCCCGCCACCTGGGTGGCGAACTGACCGTCCAGCCCGACCCCGACGGCGGCAAGACCGCCCTCGTCCGCCTCCCGCTCACCGCGCCCACCACGACCCCGGAATAACACCGCCCTTGCGCTTCACCATCACCTCCTACGACGACCACGGCACTCCCACCGCCCCGCAGACCGTCGACCTCACCTCCCTCAAGACCCTCCTCGCCGAAGCCGCCACCACCGGCCGACGCCTCCACATCCGCCCCCAGCCCCGAGAAGACCGGCCCTCCGCAACCGTCCAGGAGCCCCGATGAGCGACAGCACCAACGACGAGAAGAGCCGCCGCAAGGCCATGCTCATCCGCGCCTCGGTCTACATCCTCGGCACCCACCTGTTCGCCGGCTTCGTCATCCTGCTCTTCGCCCTCGGCAACCGCCACTGAGCCCTTCCGTGCCCGCTGACCACGGAAAACGCCCCGCCACGACTGGATATCCTGAACACATGAGCGACAACCTCCCCCCGTGCCCGCAGTGCTCCAGCGAGTACACCTATGAGATGAACGCCCTCATGGTCTGCCCGGAGTGCGGCCACGAATGGGTGCCCGCCGAGGGTGACTCCGCCGCGTCGCCCGGCGCCGGCGAGCGGGTCATCAAGGACGCGGTCGGCAACGTGCTCAGCGACGGCGACACCGTGACCGTCATCAAGGCCCTCAAGGTCAAGGGCAGCGTCTCCGGCATCAAGGCGGGCACCAAGGTCCGCAACATCCGCCTGGTCGACGGCGTCGACGGCCATGACATCGACTGCCGCATCGAGGGATTCGGCGCCATGCAACTCAAGTCCAGCGTGGTCAAGAAGGCCTGACCCCGCCCCTGGACGACCTTTGACGGGAACCGAAAGCAAATCGCCGGCTCGCCACCACGGTGAGCCGGCCGCGGCACGACACCCGTCCAAGTCCTTGCCCTCGGCCGCCGCTCAGCTCGCGCCCTGTCCTCCGGGCTCGCGACGCCGTCCTTCGGGGCCGCGACCCCATTCTCGCGAGCCAGCCTCAGCGCGTCGGTCAGCTCGTCGAAGGCCTCCTCGGCCGCAAAGAAGTCCTGCCTAGTACAGCCATCATCCACGGCTCGCCGGGCCTGCTGACCTGGCGCGTGCCCAAGCCCTCTACCACCCCTGAACGCGCCTGAGCACCGCCGAGGGCGCGGGCCTCGTTCTGTCCATCGTCCGCGCCGTCACCCACGCCCACCGCGGCCGCCTGACCGCCACCGCCCGCCCCGAGGGCGGACTGACCATCACGATCCTCTTCCCCGAGGTCATCTGGAAGGGGTGCCGGGCGATCGGACCGGTCGGCGGATCAGACGCCGGAGACGTGGGCGATCTGGCCGACGGCCGCGGTGATGGCCATCGCGAGCCCGCCTCCGACCACCACCCGCACCGCGGGCCGGAGAACGCTCGTGCCGGCGGCGCGCGCGGCGAGTACACCTGCGAGAGCGAGGCCGCAGAGGGTGAGGGCGACGATGAGCCACAGCCGTGCCGTGTCGGATCCGGCGAGCAGGCCGAGGAAGGGCACGAGTCCGCCGCCGAGGAAGCTGGCGGCGGAGGCGATCGCGGCCTGGAGGGGGTTGGCCGCGGTGTGCTCGCTGTGGCCGAGTTCGTCGCGCAGGTGGGCCTGGAGCGGGTCGGCCTCGTGCAGGGCTTCGGCGACCTGGCGGGCGAGGTCGCGGGGGACGCCCCGGTCCTCGTAGATGGCGGTGAGTTCGGCGAGTTCGGCCTCGGGGGCTTCGGCGAGTTCGCGGGCTTCCTTGGCGCGGTCGGCGGTTTCGACGTCGACCTGGGAGCTGACGGAGACGTACTCGCCGGCGGCCATGGCCATCGCGCCCGCGGAGAGGCCGGCGAGGCCGCCGGTGACGACGGTGGAGGTGCTCGCGCCGCTGGCGGCCAGGCCCACCATCAGGCTGGCGACGGATACGAGGCCGTCGTTGGCTCCGAGGACGGCGGCGCGCAGCCAGCCGGCGCGGCTGGCGGCGTGTCCTTCCTGGTGGGGGTTGAGCCTGTCGAAGAAGGTCATCGGGTCGGGTGCTCCTGTCCGGTCTTCAAGATCAGTTTCGTGGGGAGCCGGTCGGCTGTCGTTTCGGGGCGGCCGTTGGGGGCATGGCGTGGGTCACCGTCGGCCGGTGCGCAGGGCGAGTCGCGGGCAGGCCCGGATGGCACGGCGGGCGTGAGCGTGCAGGTCGGGCGGGACGGTGGCGTCGTGCTGGACGGGGTAGCCCCATTCGTCGAGGGTGATGAGCTCGGGGAGCAGTTCGGCGCACTGGCCGTGGCCGGTGCAGGCGATCCGGTCGATGCGCAGGGTCTCGCGGTCGGCGGCGGTCATGTCCAGTGCTCTGTTCGGGTGGCCGGTGGGACGGGCAGGGTGGTGGGGCGTCGGCAGTGGCCGTGGCGCAGGTGGTGGTCGACGTCGGCTTCGAAGGCGGTGAGGGCGCTGGCGGCGAGGCGGGCGGCGCCGTCGGGGTGGCGGCAGGCGCCGCGTCCGGGCAGCAGGCCGATCCGGTGGTGGAGGCGGTCGAGGAGGTCGGGGGTGGCGTGGCCGTCGGCGAGGGCGGTGAAGTCGTCGGCGACGGCGGGCAGGCCGAAGAGGCAGGGGCCGCACTGCCGGGCGCCGTTGGCGGCGAGGTAGGCAAGGATGCGGGCGGTCTCGGCGAGGGGGCATGCGTCCTGCGGCAGGGTGATGACGACGCCCGCTCCGGGCGCGGCGTGCGGGGCGAGGCCTTCGCGGCTGAACGGCAGGCCGAGGGCCCGCGGGACACTGAGCCAGGTGCCGGCGAAGCCGCCCAGCAGGATCGCTTGGAGCGGCTGGGCGGGACCGCCGGCCTGCTGGAGGATCGCCCCGACCGGGGTACCGGGCTCGATTTCGAGGACGCCGGGCCGGTGAACGGCTCCGGCGACCGTGACCAGGGTGGTGCCCGGTGACGCCGTGGTGCCGGCCTGGCGGAACCAGTCGGCGCCGTGGCGGGCGATCAGCGCGAGGTGGGCGAGGGTCTCGACGTTCTGGACGAGGGTGGGCCGCCCGCGCACGCCCTTCTCGTAGGTGCGGGGAGGGGTAGTGGTCGGGCGGGCGGGCCCGCCGTTCAGCCAGTGGACCAGGGCGGTCGACTCGCTGGTGACGTAGCCGTGCGGCAGTGCCTCCAGCCGGACGACCACGGGGTCGACGCCGACATCTCGGCGTTCGTCGACCGCGGCGGTCAGGGCGGGCAGCTGGGCGGTGCGGCTGCGGGGCACGCACAGGTGGATGCGGTCGGCGCCGACGGCCTCGGCCGCCAGGACCGCGCCGTCCAGGACCAGGTGCGGGGCGACGGCGAGGAGGGTCTGGTCCTTGCGGCTGAGTGGCTCGCTCTCCATGCCGTTGGCGACGACCACGGCCCGGCGGCGTCCCTCGGCGACAGCGCGGAGCTTGCGTCCGGTGGGGAATCCGGCTCCGCCTCGCCCGGTCAGGCCGGCCTCCTCGACGACTTCGATCAGGGCTCGCCCCGGCCGGGGTACGGGGCCGTGGTGTCGAAGGTGCTCGGTGAGACCAAGTGGCCTGCCAGTGGCGGACCAGCTGTCCAGCAGCTGGAGGGTGGTGCTCGGCTCGGTGAGCGCGCGGGCCGGTGCGGGGTTCATCGGATGCCTCCGAGGGCGGTGACGGAGAGGGCGGCAGCGCGGTGGGACCAGCCGGGTTGCAGCGGTCCGGTGGCCAGGAACGCGGTGGCCAGCAGCGGTACGGCCGTGACGAGGAGACCGGCGCTCAGACGCGCCGCGATGTGGCCGGGTCCGGCCCGGTAGAGCCGCCAACCTGCGGCTGCGGCCACTGCGGCCAGGCAGGCGGCGTAGAGCCACAGTTGCAGCGGTAGACGGGTGTCGCTGCCGGTGCCGGCGGCGTGGAACAGGCCGATCGGCCAGGCCGCGTACGCCAGCCAGTGCACCGTTTTCCATCGTCGTTGGCCTAGGCGCAGGCGAAGGGCGCTGGTGATCGCCACGGCGAGCAGCAGGTCGAGGGCGACGGTGCCCAGGCCCAGCCACAGCGGCCGGTAGGAGGCGTCGAACGGAATGATGGCGGTGGCCCAGGAGAGGTGGACGTAGGGGTCGGTGATCGCGGTGGTGATGTGCAGGGCGAGGAAGGCGAGGGTGAGGACGGCCAGGTTGCGGTGGAGCAGGCCGATCTCGAAGCGGCCGATCCGGTGCGGTCGGGCCTTGCCGCTGACGGCGATGCCGAGGGCGACGGTGGCGGTCATCAGCAGGAGGGCGATGGTGCCGCCGGCGCGGCTGGCGTACCAGAGCGGGCTGGCGGCGAGGGCGGTCGCGGTGGTCATCTCGGGCCTCCTGTCTGGTCGTGGGGCCATCCGCCGAGGCGGGTGACGGTGCCGTCGAGGCGGACCAGGCGGGCGGGCAGTCCGGTACGTTCCAGCCAGGCGGTGGCGGCGTTGCCGAGCACGATCGCGGCGGTGGTGGCGGTGTTGGCGTCCACGCAGGTGTCGGCGGCGACCGTGACGGTGCGCCAGTGCGCTTCGGTGGAGCGGCCGGTGGCGGGGTCGACGATGTGGTGGACCACTTGGCCGCCGCGGCGCCACATGCGCACGCTCACGCCCGAGGTCGCCAGGGCGCCCGAGGTGACGGCGACGACCGGGCCGGGGCCGGTGGCGGCGTGGTCGTCGGCCAGGCCGATGGCCCAGCCCCCGTGCGGGGCCTGGCCGGCGGTGGCGAGGTCACCGCCGAGGTTGACCAGCACGCCGCTGCCGGTGGCGTCGGCGATCCGGCGGGCGGCGCGGTCGGCGGCGAGGGCCTTGGCGGTCGCGCCCAGGTCCAGGGCGGTGCCGTGCGGCACCAGCAGGCGCCGGGTGCCGGGATCCCAGTCGATGGCGTGCCAGCCGGTGGCGGGCCGGGCCGTGGGCAGCGGTGTGGTGTCCTGGGGGCGCAGGGAGGTGAAGGTGCGGTCGTAGCCGAGGGCGATGACGGCCCGGCCCACGGTCGGGTCGACGGCTCCGCCGGTCAGTTCGGCAGCGCGCAGTGCGGCGTTCAGGGCCTGGGTGAAGAGTTCGCTGACGGTCGTGGTGGTGCCGGCGGTGGCGTTGATCCGGCTGAGTTCGGAGCCGGGTCGGAAGCGGCTGCACGCGTGGTCGATGGCGGCGAGTTCGTCCAGGAGGATCCGCTCGGCTTCGGTCAGCGTTCGCTGGTCGGTGGTCAGCAGGGTGGCGGTGGTGCCGAGGGCGGGGAAGGAGGTGGCCGCGCCGGGGACATGGTGGCGGTTCATGACGCGCCGGTCCGGGTCTGCGGCATCTGGTGAGTGGGGGCCGGGGCTTGCGCCGGTGGGGTGAGAGTCGTGCAGGTGGCCTTGGGCTGCGGCGTGGCGGCGCTCTGTGCCGCAGCCGCGAGTTCCTCGTGGTCCTCGCGGCCCTGTTCCTTGTCGCCGCGTGGCGGCGTGTTGGCCGGGGCGGGAGCGGCGGGTTGCTGGGTGCAGGTCACCTCGGAGGGCGGCGTGCTCTGTGTCGGTGCGGGTGCCGGCGCGGGCGTGCTGGTGGCGCCGGGGGCGAGGTTGACGTAGGTGAGGCCGAGGGCGGCGGACCCGGCGGCGGCGGCCGCGACGGTCCAGCGGGTGGCGGTGGAGACCCGTCGTATCCCGTGCTCGCGGCGCCCGGGCCCTTCCTGTTGGGGCTGGTGGAGGTTGGCCATGGCGGGCGCTCCTCGTGGTCCGGCTCGGGTGTTTCCACTGACCACGATGCGTCGGGGCGCTTCTCGGACCTGCTCACAAGCTGCGTGGAACCGGTAAAGATCAAGGTGTTCGGCGGCCGTGCCACCTGGGCAGGTCGAGGACGACGGTCAGGCCGCCACCGGGCGTGTCCTCCAGGGCGATGGTGCCGCCGTTGGCGGTGATGAGGCGGTGCACGATCGCCAGGCCGAGCCCGCTGCCCCGGGCCTTGGGGTTGCCGAAGCGGTGGAAGGCGACCGCGCGTGCCTCGGGGGTCATGCCGGGGCCGTCGTCCGCCACCCGTACCCGCAGGGCGCCGGACACGGAAGTACTGTCGATCGTCACCGTCCCGCCGTCCGGGACGGCCTCCAGGGCATTGGCCAGCAGGTTGTCCAGCACCTGCTCCAGGTCGCCCTTCCCCAGGGCGGCCGGATGAGCGTCCGGGCAGTGGCTGACAAGGTGGATTCCGCGTTCCCGCGCGACCGGCTCCCAGGCCGCCACTCGGTCGGCCGCGACCTCGCCAGCGCGCACCGGTACCGGTTTCGGTACGGCCTGTTCGGCCCGTGCCACCGCGAGCAGCCCGTCCACCAGGCGCGAGAGCCGGGCCAGTTCCTCCTGGGCGGAGGCCAGCAACTCGGGTTCGCTCTCCGGTGTGGCGGTGGCCAGCAGGTCGAGCCGCAGCCGCAGGGCCGCGAGCGGGGTGCGTAGTTGGTGCGAGACGTCGGCGATGACGGCTTGGTGGCCGTGGATCAGCGCCTCGGTGCGGGCGGCCATGGTGTTGAACGTGGCGGCGAGGCGGCGCACCTCGGGGGGACCGCCGGACACCGTGGCGCGTTCGCCGAGCTGGCCCTCGCCGAGCTTGTGGGCGGCGGCGTCGAGTGTGGTCAGGGGCCGGTTCACCCAGCGGGCGAGGCGGACCGAGACCAGGGCGGAGGCGGCGATCCCGGCGACGGCGACCAGGCCGATCCAGGCCCAGGTGGCCGCGATCCGGGTGTCCAGCGGGGTGGCGGAGCGGGCCAGGACCACCGCGCCGTCCGGCTGCCGGAAGGTGCCGACGGGCTCGGCGGCCAGCAGCCGCCCGTCGGTCTCGGGCGGTTCCGGTTCCCGGCCGGTCAGGGTCTCGGCCGCCAGCTCGTGGGCCTCAGGCACCTGGGCGGCCTGGCACTGTGTCGCGGCCACCAGTCGGCCGTTCGCGTCGTAGACCGCAGCGCAGTCCCCTGCCTTCTCCGCGTTGGAGAGATCGGTGTTCATGGCGTCCGCCGGTGCCCGGTCGGACAGGTATTCCTCGGCGGAGGCGGCGATGACCCGGGTGGCGGCCTGGGCCTTGTCGCGGAAGGCCAGGTGTTCGCGCTGTGTGATCGACAAACCCAGCGGTACCGCCGCGGCGGCCACCAGGACGACCGTCAGCGCCAGCAGCGCCACCACGATTCGGCGGGTCACGGGGTCTGTGCGACCTCACCGAGTCGGAAGCCCCGCCCGTAGGCGGTTTCGATCAGCCCGGTAACGCCGAGCTTGCGGCGCAGCGCGGCGACGTGCACGTCCACGACCTTCGTCGGGCCGTACCAGTGCGCGTCCCAGGCGCTCTCCAGGATCTCCTGGCGTGTCACCACTCGGCCCGGGTCGGCCGCGAGGCAGGCCAGGATGTCGAACTCCTTGGGCGTCAGGGCGACCTCCTGGCCGCTCACGGTCACCCGGCGGGTGCGCCGGTCGACCGTGAGGGGGCCGTGGCGCACCGGCTCCTGCTCCGAAGGGCGGGTGCGGCGCAGCACGGCGCGAATCCGGGCGAGCAGCTCAGCCAGGCCGAAGGGCTTCACCAGGTAGTCGTCGGCGCCCTCGTCCAGCGCGAGGACGCGGTCGGCCTCCTCGCCGCGCGCGGTGACCGCGATGATCGCCGCGTCCGAGCGCTGCCGGATCCGCCGGCACACCTCGACGCCGTCGAGGTCCGGCAGGCCGAGGTCGAGCAGCAGGACGTCGGGGGTGGGTGCGGTCAGGGCGGCACGGCCGGTGTCGACGCTCTCCGCCCGGTACCCGGCCTGCCGCAGACCCCGGACGAGGGAGTCCGCGATCACCGGGTCGTCCTCCACCACCAGCACCCTCAGCGTCCCGGTGTCCGTCGCCGTACTCATCTCGTCCCGCTTCCGTGCCCAGACCGCCGGGCATCCGATTCGGCGGTCATCGCCATCATGCTCGGAGCCAGCGCCGACCGCTTGGGCCGAACAGCCCGACTTCATCCGCAGCCGCGTGAGCGCGTGTTTCTGAACCCTGCCGTTGTGTCCCAGCGGATTGATCGTCGAAGGGGGCGAGGATCTGCCTCTCCTCCAAGTGAGGGTCGCGCCTGCGCGGGTGCGGCCGCTCATTGCTCTGTTGTCTCTGGTCTGTTCGGGTGGTTTCACCGTCTCCGGGGCTGACTGAGTGGTGACGTGAGCGTGGTTCCTGCGGGAGGCAGGGCATGAGTCGTCGGGTGTGCGTGCTTCATGGACAACAGGCCACACGGTGCCCGAAATGACATGTACTACTCCGAATGTGCCTGAGGAGATCCCGTGGATGTCGGGCTGATCAACGGCCTTCCCGGCCATCCCCTCTTCGTTCACGGCGCAGTGGTGCTGGTCCCTCTGACGGCGTTGGCGCTCGTCGTCTGTGCGCTGTGGCCTGCAGCAGCGCGCCGGCTCAGCTGGGTGCTGCCGGTGCTGGGGCTGGTCACTCTTGGCTTGGTGCTGCTGACCACCGAATCCGGCGAGTGGCTGGAGGAGCGAGTGCAGGAGAGCGCGCTGGTGGAAAAGCACGCCGAGATGGGCTCCGGTCTCACTCCGTGGGCGATCGCCCTGTGTGTGCTGACGGTGGCCGTCTGGCTGCTCGGCCGCGCCGGCCTTCGCTGGGAACGTGAGCGCAGCGGTGCGGCTGGTAGTCCCACCAAGGGCGGGGCGTCCGCCCTGGTTCGGCGAGCCTCTTCCGTTCCCGTGCGTGTCGCGGTGATGGTGATCGCCCTGGTCGTGGCCATCGGCGCGGTGCTTGTCGCGTACCGCATCGGCGACTCGGGTGCGAAGGCGGTCTGGCAGGGTCGTTTTTCGACAAGCCAGTCGGACGGCGGACGGTGAGGCGGCAAGAGCTGCGCCTGGACCCGCGCGGCGGTGGGCGGGCATGGCGACACGGCGGGCGATCGGTCACCTGATCGCCCGCCTGGACGCGAAGCCCGGGGTGGTGCGCCGCCACGCCCGCGGCTCCCGCTGGCCGGCCGCGTCCTGCGCGAACAGGTGGAGCGCCGGTTGCACGGAGCCTGGCCGAGTCCGACACCGAGCGGTCACGGTGGTGGCGCTGGTCGGGCTGCCGGGTCGGCGGCCCGCGTGGGCCACTATGTGGTGGTCGCACCTGGTCGGCTCAGTCGCGGCACGGTAACTGCCTGTGAGGTCGTACGCCGCCAGGATCGCCGTGATCTCCCTGCTGTTCTTCACCCGCTCCAGCGTCGCCGAGCGGGACTGACCGCGATGAGCGGGGAGATTTCCGGCCGTACGCGGGGGCACCGCCGTCAGCGCGTCCGTCATCCCGCGTAATCACCTGAATGGGTGATACCGGATGGCCGTATCCGGGGCGTCTTGCTGTGATGGGCGAGGGTGCCCGACGAATGCGTCCGTCAAGGAGGTTGAGATGACCGCCTACCCGATACGTGCTCTGGTCACCGGTACATTGGCTGTGAGCGTTGTGCTGTGTGCCGGCGCCACCGCGTCCGCCGCCCCGGCGGTCGGGACCGCGATTCCGGCGCTGCAGCAGCAGACGCGCACTAACCTCACGCAGGCCATGCGGGGCGAGGCGTTCGCCAACGCCTCCTACACCCTCTTCGCGGCCCAGGCTCAACGCGAGGGCCGGCCGGCCGTGGCCGACCTGTTCCGGAAGACCCCCGCCGTGGAGCTGGACGAGCACTTCACTCAGGAAGCCGCGCTGAGCGGCCTCGTGAGCAGCAACGAGGCCAACCTCACCGACGCCATCACCGGTGAGGGGTACGAGTCCACCACCATGTACCCGACGTTCGCCCAACAGGCCAAGGCGGCCGGCGACACCGCCGCTGCCGACCTCTTCACCGAGATCGCCAAGGACGAAGCGGCCCACCAGGCCGCGTACCAGGCCGCCCTCACCAAGCTCCGCACCGGCAAGGGCGCCATCCCGACACCCCCGGCCGTCAACCCCGTGACGGTACCGGCCGGGCAGCCCAAGGTCACCTCGGCGCAGACCAAGGCCAACCTCGACACCGCCATGCACGGCGAGGCCCTGGCACACGCCAAGTACACCCTCTACGCCCAGCACGCCCAGCAGAGCGGCAACCCCGCTCTGGCGCGCCTGTTCACCGCCGTCTCCGACGTGGAGCTGCAGGAGCACTACTCCGGCGAGGCGGCACTGGCCGGAACGGTCGGCACCACAAGCCAGAACCTGGCCACAGCCATCACCGGCGAGACCTACGAGTCCCAGACCATGTACCCGACGTTCGCCCAACAGGCCAAGGCCGCCGGCGACACCGCCGCGGCCACCCTCTTCCAGCACAACGCCACCGACGAGGCCGGCCACGCCCAGGCGTTCCAGACCACCCGCAAGGGCCTCAGCTGACCCGACGGTGACCCGCCGTTTCCGGACGGCTCCCACCAGGAGCCACCGGACGGTGCCGGAGAAGTTGGGGGGGGGGGGGGGGGCCCCCCCCCACAAATATGTTGGGTAGTGGTTGGGGTGGGTAATTTTTTTGCTCCACCAAGGGGGGGGGGGGGGGCCGCCCCCGGTGGGGGGGGGGGAGTACGGGCCCCC
>NZ_JBIWPN010000008.1:46950-190539 GCF_044768305.1 Kitasatospora sp. NPDC101155
CCCCGGCTCCCCCCCCCCCCCCCCCGCGCCCCCGCCCCCCCGCGGCCCCCCCCCGGGGCCCGCCCCCCCCCCCCCCCCCCCCCGGGGGGGGGGGGGTTTTGGGGGGGGGGGGCCCCCCCCCCCCCCCCCCACTTCTCTGTTCGATCAGTGTGCGAGAGAGAAGTAGTTCTCCTCCTCCTGGGCGAAGTGCAGGCGCAGCACGCTGTGGAGGCCGTAGAGACAGGCCCGCAGGTCGTCGAGCTGTTCGTCGCGCAGGTGGCCGTGGTTGGTGTCGGCGAGTTGCAGGTGGGTGGCGATCCGGCGGGCGAGGCGGTGGATCTCGGTGTGGGCGCGGCTCATGGTGGCCGTGGCCTCGCTCCCGCCGAGGGCGGGAGCGAGGGCCGGGTATAGCTGGTACTCCTCGGCGAGTTCGTGGGGCAGGAGCCGGTCGGTGAGAAGCCGGTCGACATGGCGGACGGCGTCCAGGGCGCGCGGGTCGGCTGCGTCGGTCAGGTGGTCGGCGGCTTCACGGACGGCCTCGATGACCTCACGCAGGTCGTCGTGCTCGGCCGCGAAACGTCGCAGGAGCTGCTCGGTGGCCGGTTCGATGGTGGGCAGGGCGGTCCGGTCGAGGCGCAGGGCACGCAGGGCGTTGAGAATGACCGCGACGTCGATGGCCTCCTGGAGCAGGGCGCCGACGGCGGGCGGCAGCAGGCCAAAGGCGGCGGCGGCCATCGCGGCGAGGGACATCAGCATCCCACCGAGCGCGCTCTGCACGGCGATGCGCCGGGCGCGTACCGCGATGGCGGCAGCGTCAGCGAGACGGTCGACCCGGTCGGTGGTGAGGACGATGTCGGCGGCCTCGGAGGAAGCGCTGGAGCCGCGGGCGCCCATGGCCACGCCGACGTCGGCGGCGGCCAGCGCGGGGGCGTCGTTGACGCCGTCGCCGACCATGACGGTGACCGCGCGCCCACGTTCGGCGCGCACCGCGGCGACCTTGTCGGCCGGGGTCTGCTGGGCGTGGACGTCGTCGAGGCCGAGGACGGCGGCGATCTCCCGAGCCGGCTCGGCGCGGTCGCCGGTGAGCATCAGCAGGCGCTCGATGCCGGCGTCGCGCAGGCGGCGCAGGGTGCGTGGGGCGTCGTGGCGCAGTGGATCACGCAGCAGTATCGCGCCGGTGAGCGTGCCGTCGGTGGTGAGCCAGGCGACGGCGGCGCCGTCCAGGGTGGCACGGTTGTCGGCCGCACGCGCCCAGCCGGGCAGCGGTGTGTCGTCGTGCCCGCGTCGGCCGACGCTCAGAACGGTGCCGTCGAGGCGTCCGGTGGCGCCGCGGCCGGGCACCTCCGCGATGTCGCGGACCGGCCGGAGGGTCAGGCTGCGGGCGCGGGCCTCGTCGGTGATGGCCTGGGCAAGGACGTGTGGGGAGAATTGGTCGACGGAGGCGGCCAGGGTGAGGACGTCGGCGGGCGTGTGGCCGGGGGCGGCGGCGATGTCGATGACGCAGGGGCGGCCTGCGGTGAGGGTGCCGGTCTTGTCCAGGACCAGGGTGCGGGCCCGGCCAAGAGTCTCCAGGGCAGCGCCGTCGCGGACCACCACGCCCTGCCGGGCGGCGCGCGACAGACCGGAGACGATCGCGACCGGAGCGGCCAGCAGCAGCGGGCACGGGGTGGCGACCACCAGCACCGCCACAGCCCGCACCGCATCGCCGCTGACCAACCACGCCAGGCCGGCCACCGCCAGCGACAAGGGCAGGAACCACGCGGCGTACCGGTCGGCCAGCCGGACCACCGGGGCGGCCTCGGCACCGGCCTGCTCGGCCAGGCGCACGATCTCCGCGTAGGTGCTGTCCCGCGCACTCGCCTCGCCCCGCAACTCGAAGGCGGTGCCCGCATTGACCCCGCCACTGCGCACCCGCTCGCCCACGGCGCGTTCGACCTGGGCCGACTCCCCGGTCAGGACGGACTCGTCCAGGACCGCGGCATGGCCCTCGATGCGCCCGTCGACCGGGACAACCTCTCCCGGCCCGACCACCAGCAGGTCACCCACCCGGACCTCGGCCAGGTCGATGGTGTGCACCTGGCCTCCGGTGCGGCGGCGGGCCGTGCGTGGAGCGTGTTCCAGCAGGTGGCGCAAGTCGTGGGAGGCGCGGCGTTCGGCCGCGGCGTCCAGCCAGCGGCCGGTAGCGAGCATGAGCGCGATCAGCGCACCGGCCAGATACTCGCCCGTGGCCAGCGTGCCCGCCAGGGCGAGGACCGCGATCAGGTCGACTCCGGCCTTGCCGCGTCGCAGCGCAGCAACCACCCAGGCCACGGACGGCACAATCGCCGCGACCGTGCCCACCGCCCAGCACGCGTCCGCCAGGATCCGTGCGTCGGCCAGCCACGCGCAACCGCCCGCGACCAGGGCGGCGGCGGTGAAGCCGAGCAGTACTGGCGCCAGCCACTGCCGGGCAGGGGCCGGTGCCACTGGCTCCCCTTGCCGTCCTGACTGCCGCCGGTTCACCGTCCGCTCCGCTCGCTCCGCGTGTCCTCCCTCCAGGAGACCGCACCGGCCGGTCTACGGCCAGGGGCCTTCAGGCCTAGATCAACGGGCCGTCCAGGCGCGTGCTGGCAGGGCGTCCCGATCCGCGAGTTGCCCCCCCGGCAGCGTGATGTGCAGGACGACGGGTCGGGGGTTCTGCTCGCGTGCGGCGCGCAGGCCGACAGGTCCGTCGGGTTCCTCGGTGACGGTGAATCCGTCGGCTTCCAGGCAGGCGCGCGCGATGTCGCGGATCTTGGGTTCGTCGTCGACGGCGAGCACATGAGGCTGATCGTGACCTGGTCTCCGGGGTCGCAGGCTGCGAGGGCGTTGGTGAGCAGGTTCATCAGGATCTGGGCGAGCCGGTCCTCGTCGGCGAGTACCTGGAGCGGGCCTTGGGATGTGAGGGTCTGGGTGACGTCGTGCTGACTCGAAGCCTCCCGCCCGGTCACCTGCGAGTTCGACACGGACAATCCCGGCCAGTGGGTCACCCACTGCCACAACGCGTATCACGAAGAGGCCGGGATGATCGGGGTCCTGGCGTACCAGGCCTGACCGGCAAGGCCGACGCCGACACCCTCGACAAGGCCGCTGCCCCGGAAACCCGCTGCGGCACTGTCGCTTGCTGCGCTCCCAGGAGCATGTGAACCGAGAGTCGCCATGGAGACGAGCCGACGAGGACGGCCCCGGCGGCCATGGGCGGGTCCGGTCGTTGCCTCGACAGGCTCCGTTCCCTCCTGAGCCGCCTCCTACGGGCTGGTGACGTCCAGCTCGGTGTACATGCCGGCGGCGTAATGGCCGGGGAAGTTGCAGACCAGCTCGTAGCGGCCGGGTTGCAGGGTCATCGTGGTCCAGGCCACCGCGCCGGAACGGATCCCGTCTCCAGTGCCCGAGCCGCAGGTGCGTAACGCCTCCGCGAGGCTACCGGTCTCGTCGACCCGCCCCTCAGAACCGACGGGGCGGTCGCCCACCCGTTGACCTGCGGACAAGGGCAGCACAATCACCTCGTGCGTGAGCGCGCCCGCGTTGAAGATCCGAAGCGACAACTGGCCCGTCGGGACCGTGTTCGCATCGGAGTGTAGGCGCATCATGCCCACCTGCGAGTGCGGGCCGCCGCCCGTCATGCCCGGCCCCATGTCGCTCGTGGTCACGTCGATGACGCGGCCCGGCAGGGCGGGCGCGTCGCACCGGGCTGCGGGAGCCTGCCAAGGCCCGGGCCCTGTGCCGTGGAAGGGCCCCATGGTGGCGAACAGTGCTGTTGTGGCGATGCCCAGCACGAGCGCGGCGACCGCCCCGACAAGGACCACCAGCCACCCTCCCCTCCGATTTGCGACGTGGATGTTCACCGGTGCTCCCGCAACACCGCGATCCGCCGCCTGTACTCGTCCTCGTCGATCTCCCCACGGGCGAACCGCTCGGCGAGCAGGTCCTCAGCCGCCCTGCTGTCTGAGCCCGGCTCGCCGGAAGGGGGAGTCGGGCCCGGCTGATGACCGTGGCGGGCGCCGGTGAGGTAGTGGACGAGCGCGACGACACCGGCGATCACCAGCGCCCAGAACACCACCATGAACACGGCCATGGCGAGCCACCCACCCCAGCCCCAGCCGCCGTCGTACCAGAACATCATGCGCGTCTCACCTCGTCACCCTGGGCAGCGCGGCACCGGACGACCTCGTTGCCGTGAGTCCAGCGTCCCTCCGAGCCGGTAGGCCGAGCGCGGGCCGAACGATCCCACCGGGAAGGCCGACCGGCCCTGACGGGTGGAGGTGCCGAGGAACCGGCCGCCCCCTCATTGACGGCTGGGGAGGCCGACGAGCCCCGACGGAGGTCAGGGCGCTGAACCGCCGGGTCACGCCACCACTGATGCGTGGTGCCACAGCCCGTGGCGTGCCCGCCGGAGTGCCGTCCGACCTCGGGGAGATCGGACGACGTCGCTGCGAGCCACCGCGTGACCCAGCCCGGGAAACCCTGCGGTCCGACAGCCGATGCCAGCGCCTGGCGCGCTCATATATCGCCTTCCGATATCGGATGCCGTTACACGTGCGGGCGCGCGGGCGAGGAGTCACCTGAATGACCAGCGAGGCGGGACGGGAAGCGCGCCCGTCAACCCTGCCCAGGGCCGGCCGGTACGGCGGCGTGTGTGGTGGCCGGCTGCCCTGGCCGTAGCCGTGGCGCTCGCGCTCGGTGTGCCGGCCCTAGTCGCAGGCGCGCCGAACGCGGCGGGCAGTACGGCCACGGCCCCGGCCAGCGACTCGCCGGAGGCCGGGTTCGCCCGCGACATGGCCACGGCTCCCTGATGCCCGGCATGGCCACCAACACCCAGCTCGACCAGCTGCGCGCCCTCTCCGACAAAGCCGCCGAAGTGCTCTACCTCCGACTGATGATCGAACACCACAAGGGCGGCGTCGCGATGGCCCAGGGCTACGTCGACCTGGCGAAGAACACCCCGGAGAAGCAACTGGCCCGGTCGATGGTGTCCTCCCAGAGCGCCGAGATCCTGATGATGACCCAGATGCTCGCCGCACGCGGAGCCACACCGCTGTCCTGACCCGTTGTGGTCCCGCAGGCCGCGCGTGACTACGGGGCCGGAGCCATCTGCCGCCCCGCGGCAGGCGTTCCCTCTTGGTGACCCCGGAGACCGGAACGCCCCTGTCGGCATCCCGGTCGAGCCCTGCGGCCCGCTTGAGCCAGCGAGCCGACCTATGGCCGACTCACCGTCAACGGCTACCGCGTGCACCGCTTCATCGTCGCAGTCGGCTGCCAACGGTGCCCGCCGGTTCAGCGACCTGCCGCTCCCATGTCTGCCAGAGCGGTTCGACCGTTGGTGATGTGACAGAACCGAGCCTGAGGAGTCCTGCCATGACCCGCTACAGCGTCGATTCCACCCGGCATGAACTGATCACGACCTGGGGCACCGGCGAAGGCGACCTCGCAGCCCGTATCACCGCCCTCCCCGCCGACGCAGACGCTGCCGCGCTCCTGCGCCTGGCCCGCGCCCTCACGCACCTGTCGGAAGCCGCCTGGCACACCTACACCCACCCTGCCAGTGCCACCGACTCCCTGGAGCCCGACAGCGAGGGCTGGCGGCGCGAACAGGAACGCCAAGCCTTCACCGAGGTCACCCAGGCGATCTCCCAGCCCAACCTCCCCCAGACCGGCATGATCGTCTGCTACAGCCCCCTGCTCGAATCCGCCCACCAGGTCGGCCGTGCCCTGCACGCCCTCGACAGCCCGGACCTCACCAAGGCCGTCCTCGCCGAGAGCGCCACCGAACTCGCCGCCGTGGAAAGCGCCGAACTCGGAAACCTCAGCGGACGTGCCCAGCAGGCCGTGTTGCTGAGCCGCGAGGACGCCTCCCCCGTCCAGGTCGCCGCCGCCGACCGGCTCCTCGAACAGGACCCCTTCGGACCGGCGGCCCTGTTCTCCGACGTCGACCCCACTGCCGCCTCGGTCGCCGCCGCCCACTGGCTGGCCGCCGCAGCCGAAGTCGCCGCCGAAGCCTCCGGCCAGAACCCCACCACGGTCCTCCTCGAAGCCGACGACGTCGAGGCCCTCCCCCACGAAACACCGACCCTCGTCCTCGAACTCCTCGACTCCGGGGCCTCCCCCAACGAGGCCGTCACCACCCTCGTCCGCCACGCCATGCACGTCGCCGACGGCCTCCTGCCCGACCCCACCGCCCTGCGCGAGCAACTCGACGACCTCGAGGAGACCCTCGCCAAGTACCCGGGCGGCGACGAGGACATCGAGGACCTCGCCCTGCGCCTGACCCCGCTCGACCCCAAGCACCCAGCCCGCGACCTCCTCGAAGACCTCCTCGCCAGCATCCACGGCTGCTGGCTCCTCCACAGCGAGTACGACGAACTCGACAACGAAGAAGAGGACGACGCCGAGGACGACGAGGAACGGGAGGCCGAAGCGCACCAGCACCACAGCCGCGCACGCTTCGCCCAGCTGGTACGCGCGACCGCCACACGCAACCGCGACCGGCTGATCTGAGGCGCTCGGTACCCGGACGGGCCCTGGTCACAGCCAACACACTCGGGTTCTCCCTCGCCTGCTCAAGGGAGAACCGCAGCTCATCCCGGCTTTCCGAGACTGGCGGTCGCACGGCGGTCGCCCGCGCAGACGCAGACTGGGAAGAGAACACCCCCGCACACGACCCTCCGTGGCAATCACCACACGCCCCCAACCGAGGCCGCAGCTACCAGCGCTGCGCCTGCCGCGCGGCCGACTGCCGACAACTCGGCGTCCGTTGCCCGCGCCTCGCCATCGACCCCCGGCGTAGCACCTGGGCCGTCGCCGTCGAGAGCCCCCAGAAGATCCCGGGGGCACTCTCGGTGATCGTGATCCGAATCGTGGCGTGCCGTATTCGACAACCCCAGTCGCCACTCCAGGCGTCATCCATCCGGCATACGGATGAAAATGAAACAGGGCTCCAGGGCGTCACTGCCCGATCCGTCGCCCTCATTCTTCGTCGCCCCGAAGCCGACTCTGCACACCTCCGATAATCGCCCACCGAATCGGCATTCCCTTCCCCTTGTGCGCTTTCCAAGGGGATCACCGCAGCTCACAGGCCAACGTGATCGCCAGATTCGCTTCCCCGACGCCATGATCCGCCCCCTGCCGCGCCAGGCCAGCCCGCCGTGAAGCTGGGCGCAGCCCGATCACACAAGGAGTCGATTCCCGTGAACTCGACCGATCCCACACGCGGACGCGTCTACCGGCGCTGCGGCTGCCGCGACATCGACGGCCGCCAGTACGGCGCCCGCTGCCCAAAACTGAACACCATTCCCAGTCATGGCAGTTGGGCCTACGCTGTGGACTTGCCCTCCCTGTCCGGCAAGCGTGAAACCCGCCGCCGCGGTGGCTTCCCCAACCAGAGCACAGCCCTCGCCGCACTGCAGAACTTCCTGCTGGCCGAGCGCACCGGCATAGCGGTGGACGAGACCCTGACCGTTGCCGACTACCTGAGGGAGTGGCTGCTCTCCAAGCGCGAGATCCTCAAGGCCACCACCTACGCCGGCTACCACCGCCATGTCCACCACGACCTCATACCGGCCTTCGGGCCGCTCCCCCTGACCGGCCTGCGAGACCGGCACGTCACCACCTGGTCCCGCCGGCAGCTGGCCGCCGGCCGCGGCCGGCCCACCGTCCACCGCTGCTGCGCCATCCTCTCCAGCGCCATGAACGCCGCCGTCAGTGCCGACCTACTGGCCCGTAACCCCGCCCGCAACGCGGCGTTGAAGCGGCCCGCCGCACCCGAGCGGCTCTGCTGGACACCTCAGCAGGCCTCCGCCTTCCTGCACCACAACGCCGAGACCTACAACGACGTCTACGCCGACATCTTCGAGGTCATCCTCGGCACCGGCATGCGCCGCGGCGAGGTCCTGGGCCTGCACTGGCCCGACATCCATCTCCAGCAGCGGGTCCTGTTCGTGCGCTGGACCCTGGCCTCGGTGAACAATGCCCGCCTGCACCTGCAGGCGCCCAAGACCCGCGCCAGCCGCAACTGGGTCAGCCTCTCCCCCCGCGTCACTGCCGCCCTGCGCCGACAAACCGTCCGCCACCGCAGCACCCACCCCGAGCAACCCCGCCTGCAGGGCCATGGTCTTCACCCGCCCCGACGGCAAGCCCATCAACCCCGAGCGTCTCCTGCACACTCTGCGCCGACGCTCAGCCGAGATCGGCCTGCCCCAGATCGGCCTGCACGACCTCAGGCACACCGCCGCCACCATCATGATCAGCTCTCAGGTACCGCTCGCCGTCGTCTCCAAGACCTTGCGGCACTCCACCCTGGCCACCACCGTCAACATCTACGGCCACCTGCTCCCCCAAGCCGCCCGCGAAGCCGTCACCGCCCTCGCCGACGCACTCGACCGGGCAGACCTCCCACGCGAGATCAACTGATGTCACGTCAGGGCTCGCGATCACCTTGGACTCACCCTGGCCACAAAGCACCAGGTCAGAGAGCCGGACGCGACCACCCTGCGACCACACGACCCCCCGGGAACGGCTGAGAGCGGGCACTTGGATTCCCAAGTACCCGCTCTCACAACCGACTTCACAGTCGGGACGACAGGATTTGAACCTGCGACCCCTTGACCCCCAGCGCGGTCAGGACGTCAACATCTCAGCCCAGAAAAGCCTCGATCAGGCCCGCCAGGTCATCGATGAGGAGGATCTCAACGTCAGCTGGAATCTGATCGATACCGATCTTGCCATCTAGAATTCCAGAAACCCGCTCTGAGGCCACAATATATGACCAGTGCACGGGGCAAGAGGAGCCAAGAATCCGATGGGAAGCCCACTCCTGAAATCCGGACAGAGGCTCACCATCGAGCGCCGCATTGAATCCCTCAAGGAACGCCACCACCGTTGAGTAACGGTCATCGAGCAAATACATGCGTCGACGATTCTTCAGGTGGAAACAGAGCTCTCGCAATTCCACGCCTTACTCACCACCCACGGGAGTAAAATTCAGGTATTCCCCGTACTGCCACTGCTTCCGATACTGGTCAAGTGGCATACCATTAGGGCCCGTGAATCCGTCATAGGCGATGCCGTCCTTGATTACCACAAAATGCTCGTCCCACTTCCCAAGCGGATCATGCGTAGATGGGCCGAGCACCGGGGCACCCATGGAATCCTTGACATGATTGATTACACCACCGATCTTTTTCTGAATTATCTCGGCACATTCCTTGCAGTTGCGCATATTGGGAATCGGCCAGCCATTCGCGCCAGCCTTACAGGCCGTCGAGTCGTTGTGCACTAGGACCGGCGTGTTCCCCGCGAGGACATAGTACGTGTGAAGGTCAGCGACAGTGAGGTCATAGGCCGCCTGGGGGACAGACTCGTAGTTCCTCACATCCATGACCGTGAAGGTTTCCCCGCCTGCAGTGCGGACTTCATCGCCGGAGTGCAGTTCCGAGGCATTGGTCCAGCGGCGGGTGGTTTCATCCCAGAACGGATGGTGCTGAGTGCTGGTGAGGTTCTCAACTTGCCTGGATGCGTTGCCAGAGTCGTTGGTTTGCAGGGTCAGGTCGGTGAACTGCTTGTCGTCCGGCGTGCGGATGGTGCGGGTGACGGGCTTGGGCTGGGTGTTCCCGGTCAGCGGGTCCGTTGCCTCGACCTGATCGCCGACCTGGAGGTTCTCAATGGCTTGGGTTGTGCCATCCGCCAGGAGGACTCGCGTGCCAGGAGGGAAGCTGTGTGTCGCATCCGCAAGCAGCTGAGGAAGGGGGCAAGCCGCGGTTGCGGCCGTTTCAGCCGTCTCCTCGACCTTTTCCGCTTCCTTCGTGGACTTTCCAGCTGTCTTTAGGAGCTTTCCGGCCTTCGCGGCAAGCTTCTCGCCGGGTATGAGGCCCGCGAGGTCCTGGGCGGCGTCAGAGTAGTGGCCGTCGACAACGTTCATGCCGGCCGTGACGACGGACGCTGCAGGAACCACCATTGAGAGGCCGTCGAACGTCTCCTTGACCCGCTGCCACGTGGGCTTGTCGTCGTAGACGAGGAAGTAGTGCGGGCTGACGATGTTCGGGTACTTGGCAGTTCCGGAGTCCGGGCTCCAGTACTTCTCCGTCCAGGTGCCGTCGCTTTTGGGCTCGAACGTCTCGGTGATGATGTCGTTATGGGCAGTGGTGCAGGTGCCGAAGCCGCCGCAGACGCCCTCGGGCCGCAGGCCACTGGGGTCGGAGAGGTCGACGGGGTTGTTGTTGCTGTAGGCGTAGCCGTTCCACTGCTGGGGGTCGGCCGCGTCGAGGATCGAGTCAGGGCTGATGAAGCGGCCGTGGACGGGGTCGTATTGGCGGGCGCCGAGGTTGGTGAGGCCGGTGGTGTCGTCCTTGGTGCCGCCGACGAAGCCCTTGGTGCCGGCCCAGGCGGAGGCGGTGGGCTGGGTGCCGCGGGGGTTTCCGAACGGGTCGGTGGGGCGGCGGGTGATGGTCTGGGCGGCGTTGGTGTTGATCTGGACGCCGTTGGTGCCGTGCGGGTCGGCGGCCTGGATCAGGACGGTGCCTCCGCCGACGGGGGCGGTGACGCGGTTGTAGGTCAGGCCGCCGGGGGCGGCGATGGAGCGGACGTTGCTGGTGGAGCCGCTGGCGGTGTCGAGGGTGAGCTCGTCGGTGGGCAGGTTGAGGGTGGTCTTGCCGGGGTTGCGGCGGATGAGCTGGTTGCCGTCGGCGTCGTACAGGTAGGTGGTGGCGCCGGCCTGGCCGGTCTTGGTGAGGGAGTCGAGCTTGTCCTCGCCATTCCAGGTCAGGGTGGTGGTGCCACTGGTGTCGGTGATGGCGGTGCTGTTGCCCTTGGCGTCGTACTGGTAGGTGACGGCCGTGGTGCCAGCCGGTCCGCTGGTGGTGGAGGTGAGCAGGGTGTGGGGCCCGCCGGTTCCGCCGCCGGTGTTGGGGGCGCTGGTGGGGGTGTTGGTGCTCTTGGCGGCTCCGAAAGTCTGGGTGGTGGTGGTGTCGTTGAGGCTGTTGCCGGTGGTGTCGTGCTGGACGAGGCCGGTGCGGTTGCCGGTCGCGTCGTAGGTGTAGGTGTTCCAGTAGGGCGCCGGGCCGCCGACGGTTCGGCCGCCGGGGCTGACGGTGGCCGGGCCGTCCTTGTTAATGCAGGCGCCGATGCCGGGCACCGTCGTGGAGCTGCCAGTGCCGTGCTTGGTGCCGACGGAGTCGGTCCAGTCAGCGGTGGTTGAGGTTCCTGCGGTGTCGGTCCAGGCGCCGGTCAGCCGGCCCAGGTAGTCGTAGGTGAAGCACTGGGAGTCGGTCGCCGAGGCGTCCTGGATGGTGGACGCGGAGGTGATCCGGCCGGACGGCGTGTAGGTGTAGCTCGTCTGGTCGACGGATACGGTGCCAACCTGGCGGTCGATGAAGGAGTTGACGACCCGTCCGGTGGCCCAGTCGTACTGCTGAGTGGAGACGACCTGTCGACCGTATTCTCCGGCAGTCGTGCGCACGGGCCGGGCGAGCGCGTCGTATTCGACCTTGGCGATGACGGCCTTGCCGCGGCTGGCTGCCGAGGTGAGCAGGCCGGTGATGGTGCGGCCGTAGCTGACGGTCTCGGCCGGCAGGCCGCCGGCGGCGGGGATGTCGACCTTCTTCAGCGACCCGATGACGTCGCTGTAGGTGTTGGTGGTGGTGTAGGTGCCTGCCAGCGCGCCCTCTGCGGAGGGGATGGTGACCGAGTTACCGAGCGGCCGGTAGACGGTGTCGTAACCAGTGACGGCCTCGGTGTAGGCCGAGCCGGTGGCTCCGCCGACGTAGCGGGTCGAAGCGGTGGGCTGTCCCTTGAGGATTGTGTCGTAGGTCCAGGACGCCAGTTGGTTCGTCGGTGCGATGCTGCCGCTGTACGTGCCGGTCTTGCGGCCGAGCAGGTCGTAGCTGTAGGCGAGGGTGTTGTTCTTGGCGTCGGTGGTGTGGTCGATGCGGGAGTTGGCGTCGTAGAACGTCTGGGTCACGCCGGTATCCGGGTCGGACGCGGATATCTGGCGTCCTCGCTGGTCGTACGTGTAACTCCAGGTGTTGCCACTGCTGTCGGTGCGCTGAGAGGCGAGGCCGCCCGGCGTGAATCCGTACGTGGTGACATCGGCGTCGGCGGAGTTGCCCGTCGCGGAAGCCGTCCGGTACTGCCACATAGCGGTGGTACGGCCGCGGGCATCGGTCACGGTCGAGGTCGGTGCCGCCCCTGCGGGCGGGGTGACATCGGTGCGGTCCGCGCCGGGGTAGGCCGTGGTGGTGGCCCACTGGAGGTTGCCGTAGGAGCGGAACTCCGAGCGCAGGACCCGTCCGGCGCCGTCGTAGATGTTCCAGGTCTGGCCCGGAATCTGGCCGTCACCCACCGGGATGAAGATCGAATCGATGGGGAAGGAACTGCCCTCGTAGTACGGGTTGGAGGTCTTGATGACCCACCCGTGCGTGTCGTAGACCGTGTCGGTGATCAGCCGTCCGGTCGGGTAGGCGGCGCTGGTGCTCTGGCTCTGGCGCGGACGCCCGAGGCCGTCGAGGAGGTCGATGGTCGCGGAGTAGGTGACTCCGTCGTCGTTGATCGTCTCGGTCTTGATCGTGGCCGGCCCGGCGGTACCGCGGACCTGGTAGGTGAACTTCTTGCTCGGGGCTGCCGTGGTAGGCCTGTCCGGTGTCCACACCGCGGTGACGCGGCCCAGGGCGTCGTACTGGGCGGTGGTGACACGACCGTTGATGTCCTGGTTGGTCAACGGCGAGCCGCGGGCCGGGTCCTGTGTGACGGTCGTCATCCAGTCGGCGCCCATCGGTCCGGTGCTCCGGACCTCGGTGGGCAGGGTGCCGGAGGCGGGCGTGACGGCGGCGGTCGTGACGGCGGGTGTGACCGAGGGGGCGCTCAGTTGAGTGCCGGATCGGTCGTAGGTGGAGCCGTCGGTCGTGGCGGTCGTCAGGGGCCGTCCGTAGACGTCGAACGTCGCGCTGCCGTTGTGGGCGTAGACGGGGTTGCCGCTCTGGTCGAAGTGGTCAAGGACCTGGGTACTGGTCGGGTCTCCGACCGTTCCTGCCTGGCCGAAGGGCTTGCCGTCGTAGACGGTGCGGCTGCCGGTGATCGTGTTCGAGGCGGACGGCGTGGTGCCGCATGTGCCTTGGACAGTGACGACCTCCGACGGCAGCGTCAGGAACTGCGGGTTGTCGCTGTTGGCGTAGCTGGTGGTGGTGCAGGTCTCAGGGGTGGCGGCGGTGCCGTCGCCCTTGTCGTTGACCTGGGTCACCCGGTTCCCGTGGGCCGGGTCGGTGACCCTGGAGACCGTGGTGGTGCGCCAGCTTCCGTCAGCCAGCTTGGCCTTGGCGATATCGGTGGTCTGCGAGTCCGGGTAGCGAGCGTAGATCTTCGGTGCGCCCGCGCTCTGGGCGTGGGTCGCGGTGACCTGCTGGCCGTTGTAGGTGCTTCCGGAGACCGACTGGACGCTGCCGCCCGCCTGGTCGAAGTTCTCGGTGGCGACGACGCGGCCGCTGAGCCAGTCGCTGTCAGTGACGCTGCCGCCGAGGGGGCTGGTCACCTGGATGCTGCGCTGGGTTCCGTTGGCGAGGTAGTCGCCGTCCATGCCACGCAGGTAGGTGACGGTGTGCTGGGTCTTCGGCGCCTCGCTGACCGATCCGCTGCCGGTGGTGGTTGTCACCGACTGGTAGCCGCGGAAGTTGTCCCAGGTGCGGGTCTTGGGATCGGTGAACTCGGCGTCATTGCGATGCCATGCGGCGCCGCCGTTGTAGGTGTACTCGGCGGTCTTGCCGACGGACGGGGTGACAACGAGGTCCTGCTCGGTGACGGTCCTCACGAGCGGCTTGTTGAACCAGTCGTTGACCGGGTCCGGGGACGACTGGCCCGGCAGGTACCACTTGACCGGCATGCACGCCATGGTGTTGGCGTCCTCGGAGGCCGGCATGTGGTTGTTGACCCGGGAGCATTCGGGGTCCGTGTAGATGACGTTGATCCGGCCGCCGGTCTCGGTCGTGATGCCCTGGATGCGCGGACGCACGAACATCGGCGCGGCCGGGACGAGGCCGTCGACGCGGTTGGCCATCATCACGTAGGTGAACGTGACGGCCGGCAGGCTGATCGGCGTCTGGCCGTTGGAGCCGGTGCGCTGGACGGAGTCGAGCTGCAGGGTGCGCTTGGTGCCGTCGCCGGGGTCGGCGAGCGACTGGGACAGCGACCAGGTGTCGACGTCGCGGTAGGCGGAGCCGACGAGGACCCGGGTGGTGATGGCGGTCAGGCGCTTGGTGGTGAAGAACGTCGGCGCATAGTTCGAGCACGTGCCGGACCCGGTGCAGATCTGGTCGATCGGCACGTCTGGCCAGGCGTCGGCGTTGGCGGCTGTGCGCTGGTCCTCCGCGCAGGTGATCGCGCCGGAGGCCTTGCAGCGTTCGTCGGCCTTGAAGACAACCTTTGCGGCGGGGTTGAATGCCCCCTTGGCGGCCTTCTGGTCGTCCAGGCGCTGGCCGTAGCCGATCTCCTGGAGATAGGCGGCCCGCTGGTAGTCGGTGAGGGTGCCGTTGCCGTTGTTCTGGGCACCGCCGCGACTGTACTTGTTGCCTTCGGTGGCGTACTTGTACGTGGTCAGCTTCCCGTGCGCGTCGACGATGTAGTCGAGCTGCCAGCGCCACGCCATCTGGCACCACGAGTTCTTGCCCGTGGCGGAGCTGTAGCAGGGGTCGCCGTTGTTCGGTGAGTAGACCGGGGTGGTGAGGACCGAGTTGGCGGCCGGGTCGCTGCCGTCGCCGTCGGGGAGGTGGTTGCGGCCGAAGTAGTACTGGGTCCCTTCGGAGGTGGTGAGCCGCCAGTACTCCATGTCCCGGTAGTCGACGTCGCCGCCTGTCTTCGGTGCACCGGTGAGCTGCTCGATCTTGGATCCGTCGTCGCCCTCGAGATGCCAGACGCCGGTGGCGTCGTCGCGCACGATGGTGCCGGAATGACCGGCGAGCGAGAGGACGGCGTTCTGTCCGCCCCAGCACTGGTCGCCAGAGCCGGTGATACCGGCCTTGTCGCAGTCGCGGTAGGACCGTTCGATGTAGCCGGGCTCGTAGCCCCAGCCATCACCGACCCACGAGGACTGCGAGTTGGTCGCGGACGTCTTGCCGTCGACGTCGGCCGAGTTGTAGCTGAGCGAGACGACGGGGGTGCCCCCGCCGAGTGAGGGCGGCACCTGGATCGGGTAGCCGTAGGTGAAGTTGCCGGAACTCGATCCGGCCGTCCACGACGAGGACGGCGACAGCGGCGTCGCCTTGTAGCTACCCATGGCGCCCGACGGCGAGGGCGTGGGGGAGATGACCACGGGGCCGCCGCTGGTGCTGCCCGTACCGCCGTCGGTCAGCGACTGGGCGGATGCTTGCCGGGTGGTGTACGACGCCTTCACGGCGCCGCGCTGCGTGCCGCTGGATGCCGGGGCCGGGGCCGGGGCCGGGGGGAGCGTGACGTCCGCAGTGATCGTGCCGGAGCCGTCGGACTTCACCGGGACCGGAGTCTGCGTACGGCACTCGGGACGTTCGGGTGTCGTCAGCGAACAGGCCGGCAGAGCGACCAGGCCCGCCCGGTCCGACCACCCGTGCGCCTGCAGGGCCTTCAGGTCCAGGGTGACGCGCGCCGCACGCCCGTTGCCGGAGGTCTGCGCTTCGGCATCGGTCAGCGCCACCAGCGGACCGGTGACGCCCGCAGCCTTGCCCTTGTCCTGACCGGCGACCTCGACCTTGACCGTGTGTGCGCTCTCGCCCGTGCCGACTCCGGGCGCCACCCGGACAGCCAAGTCTCCGGCCTTGGTTCCCGTCGCGCCACCGGAGGCGGGCGACGCCCCGCCGGTCGCCTTGCGGGCGGCCTCGGCCTCGGCGCCATCGGGCCCGAGTGTGACCGTCACGGTTCCCGTGGCAACCGGTGCCGCGACCTTCGGCTTCCAGTCAGCCGGCTTGTCGGCGGTCTTGGCCGCCGACTGGGCGTCATGTCCCGCCACCGAGACGGTGGCACCGCCCAACGGCGTGTGCGGGGGAGTCCACACCTCCCCCTCAGGCGCCGGGTACGTCCAGGCCGCCGCGGGCGGCACGGCCGCCCCGGTCATGGCCAGGGCGACCATCGTCGCCATCACAGGTGACCGCCATCGACCTCTTGCTGTCTTCGCCCCAGCCCGTTTCCGGGCAGGCCAAACCCCCACCGTATGCCCCCTCGTTTAACGTCGACACAGCGTCATATGGGCACAGCTGTGCTAGTGATGGGGGTGACACTATGTGCCCCCTCCGACACGGCACCAGGTTGTTCGACCACCATGCATGAGATGGTTATTAAGTCTTGACTCGCAGGTTCGGATCTTTTCCGGACATGTCCACGCGGAACTGCAATGCGTTTGACCTACCCGCAGGCCAGGCCGCATCGTTCCGACCCGAACGCAACACCCAGACGGGGATTGCTCATCGGGAGGGGAGCGCAAAACCAGACATGCCCATCACTTCACACACACTTCCACCCACACCGCCGCCACCATCGATACGCAGGCGCGCAGTCCGCTTCGCCGCTCTCGGGGCCAGCTGTGCCCTGAGCATGAGCCTGCTGGCCGCACCCGTCGCATTCGCCGCCAGCACCACGCCTCCGCCCTCGCACGGGCCGACAGGGCCGATCCCGCCGCTGGTGCCCCCGACGCCGGGCCCGGCCCGCACGCCCGTGCAGCAGGCCATGGTCGACGCCGTCACCAAGGCAAAGTCGACGGGCAAGGCGGTCGTCGTGGACGCCATGACCAACGAGGTTTCCAAGACCCTGGCGAACCCCGACGGCACCCTCACCACCACAGATAACGCCCAGCCCGTGCGCGCCAAGCAGAACGGCGCGTGGGCTGACCTCGACTCGACTCTGCGGCCGAACACGGACGGCACCGTCAGCCCCACCGTCGCGAGCACTGCTCTGGCCTTGTCCGGCGGCGGCAGCGGCCCGATGGCCACCGTGTCCACCGCCGACGGCAAGAAGCTCTCCGTCGGCGCACCGTTCTCACTGCCCAAGCCGGCTCTGAACGGCGCGACCGCCACCTACGCGAACGTGCTGCCCGGTGTCGACCTCCAGCTGACCGCGTTGCCCATCGGCGGGTGGCGCGACGTGATCGTGGTCCGCACCCCCGAGGCGGCCGCCAACCCGGCGCTGAAGACCCTGCGGTTCCCGATCACCGCTCAGGGCCTGACGGTGGCCTCCGATGCCCAGGGGCGCATCGATGTCAAGGACGACAAGGGCGCCCTGCGCTTCCGCTCGCCCTCGCCGCTGCAGTGGGACTCCTCGACCCCCGCAGCCCCTGCTGCCGCGCCGAAGGCCGTGAAGGCTGCTTTCGCCGCCGCGCCCGTCGCCGAAGCAGCCCCTGCCGCTGACTCCGCGCCTGCGGGCGGCATACGCTCGTCTACCGAAGAGCCGGGCGACGGGGCGAACGTGGCCGCGATCTCCACCAAGGTCACCTCCTCAGCGATCGAGCTGACGCCGAACCAGGACGCGCTCGGTTCGGGCACCGGCCCGTGGTACCTCGACCCGTCCCTCGTCGCCACAAGCTCAGTCCAGGGCTCGGTCGAGGTCCAGGAGAACCACAAGACGGCGGAGAACTTCAACAAGAAGAACAACGTGGCCACCGGGTACTGCGGCTACCACAGCAGCGACCCGAACCTGGACTGCGGCGACCTCGGCCGCCAGCGCGCCTACTTCCAGTTCGGTATCAACCCGGCGCTCTACACCAAGCCCAGCGGTGCCGAAAGCCCGCCGACCATCTTCAACTCCGTCCTCAACGCCCAGGTCACCAGTGCATCCAGCCCAGGGACTAACACGCCGTTCGTAGTGTACTCGGCTCCCAAACCCATCTACGAGCACACCAGCTGGAACGACCAGCCCTGCGGCACCAACGGCAACGTCGCCATGGAGAACTGCCCGACCGTCAACGGCCAGTGGCTCACTGGCACCGGCCCGCTGGCCATCGACGTGACCGACATGATGAAGCAGGCGATCGCCGGCCAGTGGCCGTGGTGGACCGTCGGCATCGCCCCACAGGGCAACGAGTGGGACAAGACGTACCGCCACTACATCGCCAACAACCCGTACATCACCACCACCTACGACATCGCTCCCACCGTCTGGTACCCGCACACCAGCCCCGCCCCCGGCTTCGCCAGCAACAACAGCACCGCCGAATGCAACACCGGCGGCGCCCACCCCTGGGACAACCCCGGCTGGATCAACAGCAACCAGAACATCTACCTGACCGCGAACAGCTACTCCCCCGCCGGCCAGTCCCTGTACACGAGCTACCGGATTTGGGACGACAACGACGGCAACTTCTCCTTCACCGACGGACGGTGGGGCGGCAGCTACAACAACCCCGCCGAGTCCGTCACACCGGGATCGCTCGCCGACGGCCACCAGTACGGCTGGTACGCCCAGTCCGCCGACGGCACCCTCAGCTCGCCCGGCAGCGCCTGGTGCTACTTTCGCGTCGACCGGACCAACCCCCGCGTCAGCATCAGCTCCACCGACTTCCCGCCGTCCGGCACCCCGAACCCCACCCCGGCCAAGTACATGAACGACTGGGGCAGGTTCACGATCAACGCCGACGATCCGGCCCCCGGCCCGGGCCTACAGGCCTCCGGCGTCGCCTGCGTGCGGGTGAGCACCGACCCGACCCCGGTCGTCGGCTGGAAGTGCGGCCAGAACGGCACGCTCGCACCGGGACAGCCGTACGACTACCAGCCCAAGCAGTGGGGCACCAACACCCTGTACGCGTGGGCCATGGACAACGCCGGCAACTACAGCCAGCCCGCGATCTACAACTTCTACGTGCCGTGGAAGCCCGGCACCCAGCCGCTGTTCGGCGACGTCACCAACGACCAGAAGCCGGACATCGTCATCGCCGACAAGAACGGCGACCTGCGGATCATCGGCGGCAGCACCGACCCGTCGACCTCCCTGGCGGCTCCCGCCGCCGCGGCCCCCGGCAACCGCGAATTCGGCACCACCTGGGCCGACTTCCAGATCAGCCACCACGGCACCTTCGCCGTCGGCCAGCCGGTCGACCAGCTCATCGCCCACTACACCAAGGACAAGACGCCCCAGCTCAAGGACGTCCTGTACCTGATCCCCAACGACGGCACCGGCCGCTTCGGCACGCAGACCCCGGCCCAGCTGAACCGTCCCACCACCTGCACCACCTACGGCACCAACACGCCCTGCCCCGCCTACACGCAGAAGGTCTGGAGCAACGTCTCCCAGGTCGTGGCCATCGGCACCCCCGAGGGCGAGGCCATCGGCGGCGAACCCGGCCACCCGGACCACCAGGTCATGATGACCCAGACCTCCCTCCTGACCGTCGAGAACAACAGCCTCTACCTCTTCAAGCCCAACGGCCTCGCCGACGGCCTCGACACCGCGACACTCATCCCCACGACGAGCGGCAACTGGTCGGACTACGAGATCCTCACCCCTGGTGCCGCCAACGGCGCCACCACGGTCCCGGGGACCACGGACCCGACCTACCAGACCACCATCTGGGCCCGTCACCGCACCAACGGCAACATCTACGCCTACCCGCTGGCCTGGCAGGCCGACGGCACCGTCGACTACTCGGCCCTGACCAAGCCGGACGCCGGCACGCCGATCCTGACCGGCGCCAACTGGACCACCGCGGCCCAGCCGCTGGTCGGCGCCGCCGACCTCAACAGCGACGGCTACCCCGACCTCTGGGCCATCAACAACAGCAACGCCATCACGGTGTTCCCCGGCAAAAGCAGCACCGGCACCAAGAACAAGGTCGACGGCTTCGACAGCTGGCAGTTCCTCGGCTACGCCGACGCCAGCGTCTCCGTGCACCCCAACAGCGTGAGCTGGCAGTGCATGGACGCGGTCGGAGGCCCACGTGACGGCGCCGAAGTGGGCATCTACGGCTGCTGGCAGTCCGCCAATCAGCGGTTCAACTTCGCCACCGACGGCACCATCCGCGCCGGCAGCTGGTGCCTGTCCACCAAGGACAATGCCCTCGCCAACGGCACCCGCGTGGTCCTGGCGACCTGCAACGGCAGTACCGGCCAGAAGTGGTCCGTGCGCCCCGACGGCCGCATCTTCCTCCCCGCGACCGTCGACGCCGACAACCCGAACGGCCGCTGCCTCGAGCTCCCGGGCTGGGCCACCGACCAGGGCACCCGCCTCGGCATCTGGGGCTGCCCGGGCCTGCAGGCCAACCAGCAGTGGACGCTCCAGCCGGAGCGCACGCCGTAACACGCGGTCGAACTGGCAGAGCAACATCAGGGCGAGGAAACCGCCGTCACGGCTTCCTCGCCCTGTCTGTGCCTGCCTGGATTCTGGTGCTCGGTAGTCTGTTGAGACTCGGCTTGGTGTCTCTGTCTGTGGCTGCCTACACAGTCGACTTCCGGAGGCCGCGCCGGTTCACCGCCCAACCATCAGCAGCACGATCGGGTCTCGCAAGACCTCGCAGGCGCTCCAGAGCTGCTCGCTGCTACCAACGAGGTAATGGCTACCACGTAGTTCACCCGCGTAGCGGGGGCATCAGTGTCGCAGAGCCAGTGCTGACCTTCGCCACGTCGGCACGAGTGAACGTCACAGGCACCAATAACGATCGGTTGACTCGGCCGTTTTGCGGCAGCCAGATTCGTGGTTTCGGCGCTTCGATGAAGCGCCGGATTGGATTTCGCCACCACAAGGACCTGACACTGCGCCAGGAGGAACGCCGGCTCAACGTCGTGCCACGCCTTCGACGAAGGCAGCAGCGGGTGCCTCACCATCGCCCGACTCATCCGTCATGTGGGCAGCCGCTGGACCTGTCGGGCACGCACTTGATCGATGGCAAAGGCGTCAAGTGCAAACCCGTGAGCCAAAATCTGTGATCACAGCGAGCAATCATTGATTCCATGCAGCGATCGGCAGATCGGATATACGGGAAGGATGGATATATATCGGCACTGACTCACGACGCCGAGCAGCCTCCAAGCTCGGCGTCGAACCGTGAAACCGTGAGACGAATGTGAGAGGCAGGCCCCGGAGCATGCCAGAGGCCGCTTCCTCGCGAAGGAGAAAACGGCCTCTGACCTGCGACAATGGGGCGAACCCCAGTCGGGACGACAGGATTTGAACCTGCGACCCCTTGACCCCCAGTCAAGGGGTTCAATTATTGTCGACAGCCGAGAGCTCAAAGAATCGGCTTCTTTATTGCTCAACCACCGCGAGGCACACGTGAGTTGGCGGTCCTTGGCGAGCACGACGCAGTGGCGAGCCGACAGTTCGCCAATGTTAACTTTGCACCAAGCGCCCGTTTTCGCTCATCAGCGCTCATGAGCGCTCATCGGGTGTGGTCCCAAAATGGTCCCCAGGTCGACCATCCCGCCACGGCTACTGCCAGTGACCGAGATCTGTCGGCCATTCAGCAAGCACCACCGTGCGATCCCGACAGCCACTTCGCCGACGACGTCGCCCGGCTCGCGAGGTCGGCTCCTGTGAGCGGATCACGGTCGCTTACCCACCGACTACGGATCGTGACCTTCCGGACGGTGTGTCGCCTTGAACGTGTCTTCGCCGTCTGGTTCTGAGTGCTTCGCGCACCGCCCCGCACGCTCTGCGCCCGACACGGCAGCCACTCTTGCCCCAGAGTCACCACCCAGTCCGAGAGAAGGGAAAGCTCATGGGACAGCGTGCGCAGCGTGGCCGGGTGTACCGGCGGTGTGGTGTTCGGACGGATCGGGGAAGCAGTTGGGGCCGTAGTGTCCGCGGCTGGCCGGGGATCTGAAGCACGGGAAGTGGACGTACTGTGTCGACCTGGCCCCGGAGGACGGGAATCGGAAGACCCGCCGGCGTGGCGGATTCGCCACCCGCGCCGAGGCGGCCCAGGAGATGAGGGCGGTCCTGAACGGTGAGCTGCGTGGGGTGTACGAGGACCGCCGCATGACCGTGGCGAGCTTCCTGCGGCAGTGGATGGCGGCGAAGAAGGAGGAGGAGCTCGCACCGAACACCTACGCCGGCTACGAGGCGTCCGTGGAGCGGGACCTCATCCCCGCCTTCGGCCACTACCGTCTCCCGGACCTGCGCCCCAAGCACGTCGAGCGCTGGATCGCCGCCCAGCGCAAGGCCAAGCGCGGCAAGGTCACCGTCTACCGGATCGTCTCCACCCTGCGCAACGCCCTCAACCACGCCGTCCGCTCCTGGGGACTGCGCTACAACCCCGCCAAGCACTCCGTCCCGGCCAGGCCCCGAGCCGCCGAGCGCACCTGCTGGACCCCCGACGAGGCCGCGACGTTCCTGTGCCACGGCGCCGAGCACTACGCCGACCAGCTCACCGACCTCTTCGAGGTCATGCTCGGCACCGGCATGCGCCGCGGCGAGATCCTCGCCCTGCACTGGTCCGACGTCCACCTCATGGACCGCAAGCTCTACGTCCACTGGACCCTCGCCGCCATCGACAACAGCGAGATCCACCTCCGCGAGCCCAAGACCGAAGCCAGCCGCGCCTGGATCAGCCTCTCCCCGAGGGGCATGGCCACCCTCCACCGCCAGGCCACGATCCAGATGAACACCCACCCCGAAAGCTGGCTCGAGGGCCTTGTCGTCGGCCGTCCCGACGGCTCACCGCTGCGCCCCCAGTGGGTCCTCGACCAGCTGCGCAAGCAGACCGTCGAACTCGGGCTCCCGAGGATCGGGCTGCACGACCTGCGCCACACGGCGGCCAGCATCATGATCGCCGCCGACATCCCCATCGCGATCGTCTCCAAGACGCTGCGGCACGCCATCCTGGCAGTCACGATCAAACTCTACGGCCACCTCCTCAAGGACTCCGCTGACCGGGCCGTCAACGCCCTCGCCCGAGCACTCGACCAAGCACAGACAGGCCAACTCCGAACCCTCCCCCGTGGCGACGACGACCTGCCGCTCGCCGCATAGCCGCGTGGTCGGTCACCCGACCTGCCGTGCCGGGCTGAAGGTGCCCGTCTGCCTTACTCCCCGGCTGCCGCGGACGGCGGGAGGAGGCGCCTTGGGCGCCCCACCCCACCGTCCGGCACGGGCCGGGCCGTTAGCGACGGAAGCCGCGGTGGGGGTCGCGGGCCGTGACGTTCCCGAACGGTTCGAACCAGGCCTGCGCGCGCAGGTCGCCCACGCCGAGCTGCCGGTTGGCGTCACCGTCAGGGTCCTCGATGCCGTCGAAGCGGGAGCTGTAGAGCATGAGGACGTCGGTGTCCTGGAAGAACATGTCCGTGCAAGCGCCGAAGTCGTAGTCGTCGCGGTGCGTCGGCAGTGTGCTGTGCGTGCCGTGCCCGGTGCTGTCGGAGTCGTCCCCCAGCTCGTCGACGCTGTCGCCAGCGTCGTCGATGGCGAGGTGCAGGGCGAGTTCCTCGGCGGTACAGGTCGGCCGCGGCCAGTGGCCGCGTTCGAGGTCGTCGGCGAGGTCATCGGCGGCGCGGGCGAAGCGGCGCCGCCACTGGAGGTCGGTGGCGAAGGTCAGCTTCGGCAACCGCGGGAACACCCCCCAATTGCCCTCATGTTTGTCCGGGACGAGGCGCCCGTCACCGAGTTCCTCTGCGTCCTCGTACGCCTCGTCGGCCAGCAGCGACAGCGCGGTGTGGAGGAGATCGGCCGTGCGGGGAGTCAACTGCCACAAGCAGCTCTCTTCCTCACACTCCGGGTCCTCGCAGTGCGGGTCCTCCACGGGGAAGAGCACCGTGAAATCGGGAAGTTCCTCCCCGAGGCTGTGCTCAGGGCACTCCCCGGCCTTGGCGGCACGGGGGCCAGGGCCGAAGTCCGCCACGATGGGCTCCGTGCTCCACTCGGCGAGCTCGTCGCCCTTGTTGCGCCGCAGCATAGAGATATGGCTGCGTTCGGTCAGGACGTCCGCCCCGTCGACGTCGACGGGCGGGTCCGCGAGCCACATCACCGCGCCGACCACGTCATGCGGGTCGTCATCGTCGAGCTGGTCGGTCGGCATCGGCTCCCACCCCTGCTCGCCCGCCGCGTCCAGCAGGGTCTGCCGGTCACGGACGTGGAACTCCCGGAGCGAAGTGATCCGCACGACCTGGCCCGGCAGGTCACGCAGCCGCGCCTCACCCCGTGCGGGGCCACCGGATTCCGGGGCCGCGCCATTGTCGCCGTCCTCGCTGTAAGCGTCGTCGTCCAGACCCAGGGCCTTGTGCTCGGATTCTTCGGGCCAGGTGATGAGCGTTCCGGCGGCGGCCGGCCAGGTCCCGGCAAGCATGTGGGAGACGGCCTGCCGGAGCGAGGACGCCGGAGCGCCCGGCAACTGTCCGCACAGCCCGTCCACGGACAGCGCGGGCAGAACACCGGCCGTTCGGCTCAGGGTCCGGCGCAGCAGTTCGGCTGCGCGGTAGGCGAGTTCGGAGTCGCGGCACGTGAGGACGGCCTGAAGTGAGTCCGGGCCGTCGTCGTGGGAGAGGAGCACGAGGACGCGGCTCTTGCTGGGGGTGTGTTCGCACAGGAAGTCGCGGGGTACGGCGGTGAGCTGGTGCTCGGACATGCAGGGAACTCCGGTGTAGTGGAAGGCGCGGTGTGGGCACACGGCGCAGAAGCAGGTGGAGTTCCGCTGGTGGGCGCGTTGCTGACGCGCCTCCGGACGGTGGTGAAGGTGACCGACTGCGGCTGGTTCCGCCGATGCTGTCGGCGGTCCGGACCTGGTCCTGTGCGACACCGTACCTGAGGCGCCCAGGAGTTGTCCTCCATGGGGCCGATGCGCCGCTCTCGGAGTCGTTCGCCCCCAGGTTGTCCGACCGATGGAGAAGGATGGGCTCTGACGAGTCACCCGGGAGAGGAAAGCAAGGAATGGCCACCGACGAAACCCGGCTGCCTGTGGAGTTCCTGGCCACTGTCGCGGCCGGTGCCGATCCCGGGTCCGCGGCGGCCCGGATGGCAGCCGAACAGGCCCGTGACGTGGCCGACAGCCAACAGGGCGGGCCGCTCCTCGCGGCACTGCTTGCCAGGCCCTACCGGGATTCGGCACCCGCCTGGCTGCTGCAGGCCGCGCTGGCGAACGGGCTGCGGCAGAGCGAGAGCGAGCATGAGTACCTCACCGGGTCGACGTCGCTGGTGGTCCTCGCGCTCATCCACCCCGACTGCGATCCGGCTCTGCGGGCCGACGCGTTGCGCCGCTGCTCTGACCGCCGGCTCGGCTCCCTCGGCACCGCCGACCGGCCGGCCGACCTCTGCGCGGCCGTCGCCGACGAACTTCGCAAGCGGGTACCGCAATCACCGCACATGACGCCCGAACTACTCAAGGAGCCAATGCCCGCACAGGTGGTTCTGCGTACAGGACGCCTCCACGACGCCGTGTTCGAGGCCGCCGTCGCTCTCCTGCCCGACGGCCTCGACCGCACGCGTCTGGAGGACGAGGATTCCGGCGCCTGGTCCGACCGGATTAGGGCAGCGTTCGACTCGTGGGGCCGCATGTGGTCGGCCGTACTCGAACGGCACTCCGACCGGCACTCCCAGCTCATCGACAGGACCGCCGGCACCACGGCGAACCGGGTCATCCGCGATCAACTGCTCGGCAGCGTGCCGTGGACGGTCGAGCCGGAACTCCTTAGGCAGATCGCGCTGGATGACCTCTCCAGGTTCGGCGCCGCCATGCTCACGACCCGGATCTGCGGCTTCCTCCAGGACGGTTCCTCGAAGGAGGAGGCCCGGCAGCACTTCGCCGCCGAGCTCTCCGCCCTGGACGAGACCGATCGAAGGGACATCGAGTTCCTGTACCTACGGGACGACGGCTTCGACACCGACTGGGGCACCGATTCCGCCGTCTCCTGGGTGAGCCACGCGGCCGACGGACGGTGGCGCCTCGTCCTGAACCCCGCCGAGGCCAAGCCCGCCTACGGCGATCCCCACACCTGGCGAAGCCATCCGGACGAACTCGCCGACCTGGGGCGGCACTTCGCCGAAACGGCCGTGCAGGCCCTCCGGACCTGGAAGCCGAAGGACCTCTACGGAATCAGCACGGCGTCCGACCTGCGCTGGGTCCGCGACATGCTGGTCCACCTGCCCAAGCTCTCACCGGCCGTCGAAGCGACCGTTCGACTGGTGATCCGCGACGGCCGCCGCGGCCGGTCCGGTCCCCAATCGTACGACTACAAGTCCCAGGAGGACCGGAGGCAGTTCGACGAACTCCTGGACGCGATCACGCGGATCGTCGCCGACCCCGCCCCGCAGCCGCCCGCGACCCGTCGCACGGCCCTCGGCAACCCCGAAGAAGTGACGGTCCGGAGCTTGTCCGCCGTCACCTCGGAGGTGCTCGACGCGTACCTTGACCGGCACGCCGGCGACGACGCACTCGTGGAGAAGGCACTGCTGTCCTTCGCCTGGCACGCCCACCGCAGCGATCCGTTGTTCGCCTCGGTCCTCGCCCGCCACTCCGATCCGCACCGCACCGTCCATGGGCTCACCCATGAGCTTCGCCGCAGGCTTGGCGGCGGTCCCAGCAACCGCGAAGCGTGGGCCCGGGAGATCCTCGCCCTGCCCGACTGCCCCAGTGAGACCATCCTCGCCCTGCCCGCATGGACAGCTCTCAAAGCACGCGGACACCACTACAACGGCACGCATCCCACCGTGATCGCCTTGGTCGAAGCAGCGCTCGGCGACGACCTCCATGCCTGGCAGCGATTCGCCGACAGCCCGATTAGCAACTCCGGCCCCAACGCCTGGCTCCGCCTCGGAGACATCCTCACGGCCGCCGCAGACGGAACGGCGTGGCCCAAGCCACCCGGTTCCCGGTGACAGCTCCGGGCTGCGCCGAGACACACTGGCAACATGGCAACCGAGTGCCGGTGATGGCGGGCGGTGGGGGGTGTGAAAAAGGCCCGGCTGGTGAGGCAGCTTCACCTCCGCCCTGCCGGGTCACGCGTAGGGGTCGCGCAGCGGGCGAGGCTGACGGACCCCGCGCGTGATGTCCTTGGGGAGGTCTGGGCCGGCGAGGTAGTAGCGCCCTGGGCCTCGCCCCTGTCTGCGAGCCAGCCGGCGCGGACGATTTCGCGGATGTCGCGCTGGGCCTGCTGCTCACTCAGTTCGGCGTCGGCCTGGTACGTGGCGCGACGCAAGCGGTTGCCCATAGCCGCTGGGTAGAGGGCGTAGAGCATGCGGTCGGGCCAGCCGCGCTGCTCGATGGCTTCATCGAGTGCGGTCCAGACCTCGCGGGTGCTGTTCACCTGCCGCTCGACGCTCTGGGTCTACTGGTGGTGGGCCCGCAGGCAGAACCGGACCCACCGGAGGGTGTCGCGCTCGGGGGCCCAGACGGGGCCGCCGACCTCGACCAGGCCGCGTCCGGCTGGGCGAGCCGTGAGCAGCGCAACGGGGGTGTCCTGCGAGCGGCATAGTCACCCGCGGGACACCCCCGTGCAGTCGGGCTCTTCGTCAGGGGGTCTGGCGGCGGGCTGCCTCAAGGCGCCGTCGGAGGTCGCGGATGATCTCGCTCCAGCGCCACGACTCCGGGGCGTCCCAGTACTTCTCGCCGATCGGGTGCCAGTCGGACAGCTCGCTCAGCTGAGCGGCCAGCGCCTCCCAGTCGGTCCCGTGCGTGGTGCCCGGGTCCCGGTCGAGCTTCTGGGTGACGTCGTGAAGGCGGTGGGCCGCCCGGTAGTAGGACAGCTGCGTGTCGGTCAGTCGCCGTACCCCGAAGCCGTCACACTTGCTGCACCAGTCGAAGTCGTCGCGGGCGAGGAGGTCCGCGATGCGCAGCAGGTCGTCGTGCTCGGTGACGCCGCGTTCTCCGGAGTGTGAGCAGAACGGTGAGTGGCCCTTGCGCTGCCAGCCAGGATCGGCATCGGTTGTGTAGACCTGTACATCGGCGAGGACGCCCAGCGGAATTCCGCTGCCGCAGTGCCACCGGTCGGTGCCGGGCTGCTCGAACGGTTGGAGGCGAATGCTGCGGGCGCTGACCAGCAGGCCGTGCCACACCGCGCTGGACACGGTGCGGCGGCGACCGTCGCGGTCGGGGCCGCCGTCGAGAGTGCGCAGGTCCGAGACGCCGCGCGCCATGGCCAGGCATCGCAGCTCCTGTTCAGGGTTCTCCCTTCGATACCTCAGCCGAGCGGTGGTGCGGGCGCCGTCTGCGAGACCGAGGTCCTCTCCGAACCGCGGATCGTGCGGATCGCGGACGGGGGCGGGCCAGATGCTCTCCCCTTCGTCTTCGTCGGGACGAGGCCCGACTTCCTGGATCCACGGTTCGATGACGCTCGCCGGCAAGTCCGAGGCTCCGGCGATGATGGTTCCGCGCCACCCGGCGGCCAGCCGCCTCTCCACGACCGCCAGTGGCAAGACCTCTGATCCTCCGTCCGGAGAGAAGACTAGGTACAGCTGGTCGTCACCCGCCGATACGGCGCGCAGCGCGCGCACGTGGTCAGCGGCGAACGGCTGGCGGTCACGGACGGGGGTGTCATCGAAGATCCCCGGCCTGATGTGGGCCACGGCCGTTTCGGCCCCGGGACTGGTCGTCGTTTCGGTCGTGGTGGTGGTGTGGGGTTCGCAGTCGAGGAGGGAGGAGCGGGAGTCGAGGAGTCGGTCGGCGATGAGGGGCGGGACCTGCAGGGTGAGGGTGCGCCGGCCCCAGTCGGCGATGGCGAGGTAGGTGACGAGAACGCCGGTGGTCCAATTGTCGAGTTCGCTGAGGAATCCCCGCTCGTACCGGTGCGAGGAGTCGTCGGCGACCTCCGACAGGTGCGCGGTCACCAGCAAGGTCGGCGCGGGCTCGGCCCCGGCAGCTGCGGCACGCGCCAGGTCCTCCCAAGACGCGACCAGCTCGTCAGCGGCGGAACATGCCTGTGCGTAGCCCCTGCGGTTGGAGCGCATATCGTGGGTGAGCTTGTAGGAGATGTACGAGCGCTCACTCGGCCGACCCCAGCCAGCTTCGGCCTTGCGCTGCCAGTCCCGCCACAGTGCCTTCAGTCCCCTGTTGATCTCCTCTCGCGTGCCGATCGCCGTCAGCGCCGGATCGTCGGCGGGCAGTTCCGGCTCGTCCAGGAGTGCCGCTGCCGCGCCGGTCAGGAGTCCGTCCGGGTCGACGAACCGTGCTGCCTGCACACGCAGCGTCTCCAGGTACTGCTTCTTCGCGGCCAGCTTCGGCTCCGCCCAGTCGGCGAGCCAGGGGAACATCGCGGCAGCGGTCTGGGCCTGGTGCAGGCTCTTCGCCGCATCCCGCCAGGCGGAGAACACGCTATCCCGCACGTGCTCGGCGTCGTCGCGCGCCTCTTCGTCGTCGCTGTCCGCTTCCTCGCTGTCAGGGTCGACTGCGGGCTCGGTGCGCAACAAGTCGGCGGCGGCCTGGACCTCGTTCTCGTCCCACCAGGTGTCCTCGTCCGGCCCGGTGTGGGATCGCAGCTGGTACAGCAGGCCGATCCCACCGAGTTCCTTGAGGAAGACACCCAGCCCGGTTTCCGGGCGCACCCACGTGCCCGACTGCGCGCAGCGCGAGCACATCCGGCCGATCGTCTCCGCGTTCAACGGGACCTCGGCCGTTGTGATGTCGCGGGCACGCAGTTGGGTGCACGTCGTCGCGGCGTGGAGCTTGGCGTTCTTGCCCTTGGTCGAATGGACGGTGACGGGCGTGCCCTCGAACGGGCCGAGCGGAACATCTGCGGTCAGAGCACAGTCGAGCACGTGACTCCCCTATCGGTCTCGGCTTGCGAGCCTAGATGAGGGCACCGACAAGGCAGCTGAGAGTGTCATCATCCGCACTAGGCCCGCCGACTCGACACCAGCCGGCCTCATCCGACTGGTGATGCGAAGCTTGTCGCGGCAGGATCCCCAACTGCCGCCCGAATGGTGCCGTGGTCATCTCTGTCTTTGCGAGTCGGCCCAGGTGCCCGCCCTCGGGACCGAGCAGGAGCGCGGGAGCCAGGCCCTCAGGGGCAGTGGCGGTGCCATTGGCCTGCCGAGCGCCTTCCAGCCCTGCGGGGTCACCTTCGCGGACGCCGCTTCAGTAGCTGCGGCAACCAGTACTCGGGTGGCTGTGGGAGTGTCGCAGCAACGGCCCAGTCCCCCTCCGGGTCCGGGTTGCGAGGAGCCCAGGTCCGTGGCCTACGTAGATCGAGCACCTTCTTCGCCGCCTCCACCATTGCAGGAGAGGGATCACGAACGAGGTCGTTCAGGAGAAGGGGCATGCCGAAGGGGTTCGACTGTGGATTCCATGTGCGACAGGCAATCTGACAGGCGCTGCCGGCCTCGAACACCACGCAGGCGCAGCGGGCCGGGTCCTCGGTGTCCGCGAGCCAGATCAGTCGATCGCCCGAGACGAGGCGCTCACGTCCGATCAATGTCCCGTTTTGGACTTCACCGGAACGGTCGAGGAACGGCACGGGGTCCTCGTCGCCGCCGGGATCGCCGTCGCTGAGGCCGGCTACGTACCCGGGGTGCTCAGCGCCATCGATCTCAAGCACATCTCCGTCCGAGTGGGCCTGCCAGATGTCGAGAACGTGGGGCTCTGTGCTCAGGAACTGAGGATAGGCGGTGAGGACGAAGACCTGGCCGGATTTCAACGGCAGGACGACACGGTCTCCGCGGTCTACAAGATGACGCTCCGGAGAAGACGCCCAGGATTCGATCCCCGTCACCTGCTCCTGAGCAAACCGAACCGCCCCGACCGCCGCCTCGACGGAGACCCGGAAGAACTCCCGGTTCGATGCGACACGGGCGGAGGCCAGAAGCCTATGGGCCTGCTTCTCGACCTCTCTGTGCCGCAAGGTTTTTGCGCGATAGGCAACCTGAAAGGGGAACGGTACAGCCGTCTTCGACAGCCCCTTGGCCCTGTCCTCGGGAAGGTGCTCGGACCAGCCGATCTTGACGAGATCCGGCATCGCCGGATTCACCATGACATAGACGAAGCCGTACTCGTATACAGCCATTCCTTGTTCCCCCTAGCCACGCATCTCGGCCGCACCAAAGCCGGGTATGCCGGGCAGGCCGCGGGTGTCGGTGACCGTCCCTCCAGGACGTACCGGTCCGCAGCTTTCGCACGATCCCGTTCAGCACCAGCCGGTCGTCCGGCAGCGGACGGCCCGCCCCTAAGCGGGCAGAAACCGCGACAGCACGGCCCACTCGGCATCCGAAAGCTCATGACGACGCACCATAGTCAACATGATCCATCATCACTTGATCAGCTTTAAAGACGATCCCTAGCGACCCTTCATCGCGGCTCCTCCCAGGAACTGGCTGGGCCTACCCGCCCAGCTGATGGCCAGCTGCTCCCGGGCCCGGGTGGCCGCGACGAACAGCAGGGAACGCTCACGTTGCAGGTCGCGCTGATGCTGCAAGCGGTCCTCGGAGGCCGCGATCACAGCGCTGGGCTGTGGGACGTACTCGGCACTCACCCCGATGATCGCGACCGCTCGGTACTCCAACCCCTTGATCCGGTGCATGGTCATCACGTGCACGCCCGAGCCGACCGCTGGTGTCTGTCGTGACTTCACGTGAACAGCCTTGACCCCTGCACCCGTCAGCGCCTCGACCGCCGCCTCGGCGAGCTTGTTCGTCCGGGCGGTGACAACGATCTCCTCCTCCTTGAGTCCCTCGCCCATCCAGCCGTCCACGCGTCCGGCCAAGGCAGCGAGTTCGGCTGCGGTGGACGGGTATTCGAGCAGCTCGGGCTTGGCCCCGCCGAGGACGGACCGGTAGCCGCCGAGGCTCTCGGGCGCGTCGTCGAGGTCGTCGAAGATCGAGTTACCCAGCAGGCCCAACGAGGTGGCGAGGATCTGGCGGGTCGTGCGGTAGTTCAGCGTCAGGCGCTTGGACCGGCTCCCCCGGATGTTGATCCCGTGGGCGCTGAGGGTTGTGCGGTTGTCATAGATGCGCTGGTGAGCGTCGCCGACAATGAACAGGTCGTCCTCACCGGCCGGCACCAGCGCCCGCAGGAGCTTCCAGTGGGCGGCGTGCAAGTCCTGAGCCTCGTCCACGACGATGTGCCGGTACGGACGTTCCTCATCGCTCCACCCTGACGCGATCCGGGCGGCCTGCGCAGCGAGCTGGTTGACGCCGACCTCGCCAGCCGCGTCCAGCCGGTGTTCGAAGGCTTCGATCAGCGCCCACACCTGAGCCCGCTCCGGGCGGTTGAGGCGCCGGCCCCGCCCAGTCCGGATTGCGGCAAAGTACTCGTCACGGCTGCGGATGTCCTGCGCGAGCACCACCTGCTTCCACTCCGCTTCCAGGAAACGAGCATCCCAGCGGTGCGGCTGCTGTTCCTCCGCCAGGTCCTCCCAGCGACGGCGGATCTCGGCGTCGCCCAGCGGGTTGGGCGTCTTCGGCCCGAAGATCTCCTTCGCCACGCCGTAGGAGACCTTGTCGATGTTCCGTACATCCACCTTGGCAACCAACTGAGGACCACCGAGATCCTCCAACAGGGACCGGAGCAGCTCGGCGAGGGTGGTGGTGTAGGTGGTGAGCAGGATCGCCTGACCCGGAGGAAGCCGCTCTGCCAGTGCCTTTACCCGGTGCAGCGCGACGACGGTCTTGCCCGTGCCTGGTCCGCCGGTGACCCGGATCGATCCCTTGTTCGGGGTCTTCCGTTCGGCCAGTGCCCGCTGCGCCGGGTGCAGGAAAATCCGCCACGCCGACAGCGGCTCAGACATGATCCTTCCCAGGGCTGCGACGTCACCGGTGACCACGAAGGACTCCTTGGTCGCCGGACGCTCGTTGGCGGCCTCGTAGTCCTCCGGGTCGACGGTGTCGCTGGTCGCGGCGACCGAGCTGACCTGCTCCCAGACGTCCTCCACACTCATTCCGTCGGCGAGGCAGAGGATGACGTCCCTGGCGAGCTTGGGCAGGTGCTCGACGAAGCCGAGGATCGCGTCGATGCTGCGGATCTCCCGCAAGGCGGGCACGATCGACGGATGCACGCCGAGGCGGTCGAGGTCTGCGTCCGAGACCGCATCGAAGAGCGACGGCTCGTCCGCGCCGGCCGCGGGCCTACTGGCCGCCTGTCCACTGAGCGTCCCGCCGAGGGTGGCGAGGTTGATCAGTTCGACGCCACCCGTGACCTTATTGATGTCGAAGATGATGTTCGAAGCCAGGGTGTACGCGTCGTCGTGCGGGAGCACGGCGACCAGGTAGTAGATCCGGTCCGCGTAGTGCATCAGCACGGCCCGGAAGTTGTCGTTGATCCTGGCCGTCCGGACCCGCTTGTCCTGGGCGCCCTTGGGCGGCTTGAGGTTCAGCCCGTTGGCGTCGGGGTCGCGCTGCATCTTCATGATGAACTGCAGCACCTGTGCCTGGACCTGGCCGTCGAGATCTTCGTAGTACTTACCGAAGACATCCGCCATGACCACCTTGGCCTTGGACATCACATACGCTCCAAACGCTCGGCCAGCTCGGCCACATCGACGGTCTCCACGTGCGCCACGTGCCAGCCGGCCTCGGCGAACGCGGCATCACGCCGCTCGTCCACATCGAAGAACACCGCGGTCCGGGCGTCCGGCCAGGCGAGCTCCGCCTGCGGGACCCGGTCGTCCAGTTCGAACCCCACCTCGGGGGCCCCGAATCCGCGCTGCCGAGCCTCTCGTGCCAGCGCGAACAGCAGCTCCTCCACGCTCTCGGCAGCCCACTCGACGGCCTCCGCCCAAGCTTGCGGCAGCGACTCGCGATCACCCGAGGTGCTCGGCAGCGCCCCCGCGAGCAGGGCGACGGAGTGGGGGTCCAACTCGCCAGCCCCGGACAGTGCGAGCTGGTGGAAGGAGCGCGGCAACCCGATCCCCTGACCGCCTTCCAACAGCTGCAGCAGGTTGGACCAGCGGAGCCAGTCCGCCCAACGGGCCCGATGGCCGGGCTCGGCGACGGCTTCGTCACGGTCGTCTAGCACCGCGAAGGCGGACCAGGCGACCATGCCCGGCTGCCCGGTCGCCGGCTCGGGACGGCGATCAAGCAGACCGATGACGCGCAGGCCGCCTAGACTGCGGGCATCGATCCCGATGGCGTCGGAGCCCGCGGGATCCGTGACGGCCTGCAAGTCCCCGCCGGTCAGGAGAGCAGGGAGTCGCTCCCCCAGCGAGCGCCGGTCCACTGGCAACCGCGGCAGACCGTCACCCACGAACCCGCCGACCAGTGCCGCTGCCCTGCGCGCCCACTTCCCCGTGTCCGGGTCCGCGAGCACCGCCAGCAGCGTCTCTATCGGGTTGCACAGCATCGGGTCCAGGGTGTCGTCCGGCCGGGCGGCGCCGACCAGCCCCTGGTGGATCTGCCGGGCCAGCCTCAGTGCGTCCCCGCCGAGCAGTGGTTCCCGCGGAGTGCTCGCCGGCCGGTCAGCAGGCGTGCCGTCCACCGCGGCCTTCCAGGCCATGACGTCGCGATGGGTGAACTGCCATACCTGCATGCCCTCGGCCCGCAGCGCCGCACGCTTGCGCGCGTCGTCGGCGATCCGGTTGACCGCCGCACTCGCGTGGTACGCGTAGCCGTCGAGGAACACCGCGATCCGGGTCGACGGACCGTCGATCCGGGTCAGCAGATAGTCCGGTTCGCTCGGAGTCGACGTCAACTGCCGTACGTGGTCCTGGAATAGCCAGCGAGTGGTGCCGCCCTCGGCACGGGCGAACCGCAGCTCGTACTCCATGCCGCGCTCCCCCGCTCGGGGGGTCACCGAGCCCGGCTCCGCACCACGGCTGCCCCAGTCGACGAGCGTCCGCACGAACTGCGCCTCCAACTCGCTGTCGGCAAGCTGGTCGATCCGCACACCGGTGAGGGTGTCGACCCGTTCGGTGTCCCAGTCCTTGAGGATCTCGTCGAGGAGCTCTCGCGCGACCCGCAGCGAGGCGTACGGATGGTCACTGCTGCTGACGTGCGGCAGCAGACAGCGGTGACAGGGCGTACGCGTCTCTTCCTTTCCGCAAGGGCAGTCGCGCAGTGCCGACTGGGCGAGGGTCAGGACCCGGTGGAACACGACGGGATCCGCCAGGTGCTCCAGGTAGCCCGTGCCGCCCGGCATCGAGTCGTGCAGGACCAGGAACCGGCGGCGAAGTTCCCGGGAGCCGCCCGGCATGGTCGCAGCAACCACCCGCAAGTGGTCCGGCGCGCCACCGAAGTGCTTGGTGATCCCCAGCAGCAGCGCCGCCTTGAAGGACACCAGGCGGGTCTGGAGCTCCATCATGGAGAACGGCAGCAGGACCCGCAGCGCCTGGGTGGTCAGCTCGTGGGCTAGCAGGAGGCGCTGCACCGGCTCCGCCTCGATCCCGTCGTCCTTGTGGCTGCACCAATACGTGTGCCTCGTCCCGATCCGCTCGGCTTCGCGGTTCCATGCCTGGGGATGGACGCCACGCACGGCACCGCACTCCAGGCAGGTCTCGAACCCGGGCACCTGTACCTCGGCGCCGGCGATCCGGTGCTCGGGCCCGGCCGCAGCGGCCGGGCCGAGGTTGAGCGTGCGGATCGTGGCGACCCGCGCGAACTCGACACCGAACGGCAGCTCGCCGGCCCGCTTCCAGGCGCGCAGGCCCTGCGGCTGGTCCGGGTCGATGTCCACCAGGGTCACATCGGTGAATCGGCGCCGCTCCCGCTCGTCGCGCTCGTCCGTCAGCCGGGCGTCCTCGCGCCGTTCCCGCGCTATGACCCGTTCGGGCACCAGGACGGTGTGCACGGCACCCGGGTCACCGATCTGTGCGGCCTGGCAACGGGGGCAGGCCGTCAGATCGAGCCCAGCCTCCGCGGTGGCGACGTACCCGCACTCCGGACAGAGCCGCCACTTCGCGTAGGCCGTGTCCCCCTCGCCCGCTCCCAGGTCCAGGCCGTTGACGATGTACTTGTAGCCGTCGCTGTGGAAGGTGTTGCCCGGGGCGAGCTCGATGAGACCCAGTCGGGAACCTCGCCCGTACTCGGTCAGCTGCTCGTCGAACTCCCCGTCGGAGTCCTTCCACCAAAGGGTCGCGTCGAGCAGGGTGGCGTCGTCGTGAAGCGTGTAGTTGGGCAACAGGCCGAGGCGGACCAGGGCGTTGATCGAGCTCTCACCGACCAGCGTGTCCTGGCGCCTGCGAACCGACTTGCGCTCCGCGTAGAGCTGGCGGCGCTGCTCGTCGCGATCGCGGTCGCCGGTGGCGGTGGAGAGTTCGTCGAAGGCGCGGCCGATCTGACGGGAGCGCCTGCGGAGCGCCTCCAGTCGCTTGCGCCAGGCCGTGGCCGCCTGGCCAACGGTCTGTTCCAGCTCGACCTCGGCGAACCGCCGCAGCCCCTCCTGGGTTTGCGCCGACATCGCCGGGAACAGCGCAATAAACGCGTCCGAGAGGTCCTCGTGGCAGGCCTGCGCGGCGTCGAGGAAGGCGCGGAACCAACCGCCCTCCGCGAGACCCCGGTTGAAGAGCTCACCGATGCGCGGCGGCATGGCCGCCTCGGGCGCGCCGCCCTCCCGCCACAGCCCGCCGTCGGCGGCGCGGTCGAGCAGGAACGCCAGGTACTGCCGGCGCAGGATCTCGGAGGCGTCCAGGTAGCAGTCCGGCGGGATGATCCGACCGGCCAGCATCTGTTCCGGAGCGTGCAGGTAGTACTGATTGCGCGCGCCGCGCGGCACGAACGTGACGGTGAGCGAGTTACCGGTGCTACGGCCGGCCCGACCGATCCGCTGGGCGTAGTTGGCCGGTGCCGGTGGCAGGGACGCCAGCAGGACGGCCGACAGGTCGCCGATGTCGATGCCGAGCTCCAGTGTCGGCGTACAGGTCAGCACATTGGGGTCGAAGGGGGAGCGGCGGAGCTTGAAGGCCTGCTCGACCTCCTCCCGCCGGGCCCGGCTCAACGCACCCGTGTGCTCGGCGGTCAGCACGTCGCCGGGCCGGTCGACGGTGTAGAGGTGGCGGTAGTAGTCGTCGCGGTAGTCACGGTCGTCGACGGTGAAGTGCCCGGTGCACTGGAACCGCAGGCAGGGCGTGCCGAGCCAGGCCTCCCGACGGCCCGGTGGCACGGTCTGCCGCCAGGTGCAGCTGTCGCAGCGGACGCCGTGGTCGTTGACGCCCTCTCCGTCTACGGCATCTGGACCGTCGGCGAGGCGGTGCACCAGGATCCGGCGCGGCCGGAGCGCGTAGACCGTCGCTCCTCCTTCGGCCGGGTACGTCGCCAGCACCTCGCGCTGCGCCAGGAGCTTCAACGCCTGTTCGGCGAGGGCCCGGGCTTCGCGGCGATCACAGCGGAGCGCCCGGTGGCCCCAGTCGGCAAACCACGTGCTGTCACGGTTGAGCGAGTCGAAGTCGGACTGCCCGGTCCGAGCCGCGATCGGGAAGGTCGGCGCGGCCAGCCCGCGCGGGAACGCGGGCATGCCCGTGGGCCGCCCGCCCCAGATCGGCCAGCGCCGAGCGCCCGCCTGGGAGATGTAGTCCCTGAGCCAGGGGTGGAAGAGCGCACCCCGCAGCCGCATCCGCTCCAGCAGACCGCGCAGGTAGACGAGGTAGTCCGTGTCGTCCGTGGGAAGGGTGATCTGCCCTGGGATCCGCTGGTGCTGCTCGCGCAGCAGCGAGACCACGGTGTCCGGCTCGGGAAGGTCCACTTCGGCGGCCGCCGTACGGGTCAGCTCCAGCGTCCGGCCTAGGCGCGAGCGCAGGCCAAACTCCATCAGCGTCTGGAAGACCATCCGGTCCTGCAGCATGTACGCGCCGGCGTCGCTAAACCCGTCCCCGGTGAGGAGCGTGCGGATCTCGGGATTGTCGCGCAGGTCCGGGGGCACGATCGAGGCCAGCTTGCTCCGGTCGCCGCGCTCGGCTGCCGTCACCACAGCCTCGGCCGCATCGGTGGCAAGGTCATGCACCGCGACCGGCTCACCGGGCTTGAGCTGGTCAGCGAGCAGACCGCGGAAGGTGAAGCCAAAGCTCCGGTTGGCGATGAACGCCGCCCGGTGGGTGGCGTCCTGCACCGAGTCGGTGAACACGAGCAGCTTGCGTTCGCCGTCGGTCAGACCGCGGTCGGAGAACAGCTGAGTGGTGGTGACGGAGGCCAGGGTGGCGGTACCCGCGCCGAGGAAGCGCATCCCGTCAGTGAGATCGCAGGACGGGCACTTGTCCCCGGCCCCGGCCGGAACCGGCCCAGCCTGGGTGATGACGGGCACCGTCTCGTTGCTCGACACCGTCCGAAGCTCGCCCTCCTCGGCGTGCAGAAAGACCGGCGTGACCTCGCCCGGCCTCGCCCGGATCATCCACCGTACGGCGCGGTTGCCCTGGGCGGAGGCGCGGTAGATCTCCAGCGGCTTCGTCTTGAGCTGCTGCCACTCCAGGTCCGTCGAGAGTGCCGCCCAACCGGAGCGGCCACAGTGCCGGCAGTACACGGCCGGCAAATGGCAGCGGTAGGCCGGGCCCACTGGCCGGACAGCCCTCGGCTCGTGGCCGTTGTCGTCGGAGCCTGCCGTACTGTCCACCTCGGCCGACGGATAGACGGCAAGGTTCGCCGGGTTCGGGACGGTGTCGGCGGTCGGGCCGTCGTCGTCGAACCAGCGGAAGTGCGGCTCTGGCGTCGCCGCGCGGATGACCCGGCGCACCTCGCGGACCCAGAGCTGCGCCTCAACCCGGAGGAACGGGCTGATCCGGCCGGTCACCGGGTCGTGGACCCGGGCGGTGGAGACCAGCGCCAGGAGCCGAGCGAGGCCGATCGCCACCAGGTCGAGATCGGTCCGGGCAGCCTCGTCCCAGGCCGCGCCACCGCCGCGCTTGGCGAACTCGCGGGCGATGTCGGGAACGGTGACGGGAGTGTCACCGGCGACGTCGAGCAGGGCTCGGATCAGGTTGTGCTGACGCAACTTCTCGCCGAGGAGGAGAGGGTCGGCGAAGTCCAGGCCCACCACCAACTTGGCGAGTTCGTGCAGAGCGGCCGGATGGTCCAGCGGGTCGCCCACCTGGGCGAGATCGCAAGGGGACGGGACCGGGAGGAGAAAGTCAGGCTCGGCGATGAACTCGCCCGGCGTCTGCCGGTCCTCTCCTATCAGCGCCGCGTCGGGGAAGGGTGTGCCGAAGACCTTCTCGGCGAATTCGAGCAGGAGCTCGCGGTCCGACTTCTGCGGGCCTTCGGCGTCGTCGTCCGCAGCACGGCCACCCCCAAGCGTCGCAGAGGTGGCAACAGGGGTGATCGTCCCGAGCGGACGGCCCACCTCAGCCTTGCCGGTCGCGGCGCCGAGGCGGCGCAGGAGCATCGCGACGTCAGTGCCCTGGGCGCCGTCGTAGGTGTGAAACTCGTCCAGGACGACGTAGGTGAGGCCGCCGTCCTGCCAGAGGTGGACGTCCGGGACGCGCTGGAGGAGCAGGTCCAGCATCTTGTAGTTGGTTAGGAGGATGTCCGGCGGGTTCGAGCGGATCGCCTCACGGTCGGTGATCAGCCGGCTGTGCGGCGCCAGCTGAGCCGGAGTGATACCGCTCGCCCCTGACTCTCGGGCATACGAGCCCGGGTCGTCCTCGTCCTCGTCAGCGGGCAGCCGCTCGCCGGCGGCGCCACCGATGTAGATACCGGCGGTGATGGCAGCGAGGGCCGGATTCTTGGCGAGCAACTCATCGATACGACGGGCCTGGTCGTCGGCCAGCGCGTTCATCGGGTAGAGGAGGAGCGCCTTGACGCCCTTGGCCCCGGCGGCGCGGGCGCGGGCGCAGTGGTCGAGCACCGGAATGAGGAACGACTCCGTCTTGCCGGAGCCGGTACCAGTCGTGACGATTGTCGGCTCGGGCGCATGCCCGCCCTTGCTCGACAGCCGCTTCCAGGCGGTGGCCTGGTGGGTGTACGGCCGGAAGCCACTGGGCCACCAGTCGAGTGCCCGCTCCCAACCACGGACGGCTTCCCGGAAGGGCGTGCGGACGCGGAGGTAGGGCCCCCGGAACAGCCGGCTCTCGGGCCGCTCAAGGAAGGCCTCAAGTTCCTCACGGACATCATCGTCGGCGAGCGCAAAACTTGTCGTCAGGTAGGTAGCGAGGGCCCGACGCAGATCCTCGGCAGCCAAAGAGGGGAGCATGCGGGTGTCTTACCGACCTTCCGTACTAGTAGCAAGCGGATGCTCGGCAAGGTAGGCGGCATAGTCGCCATACTCGCCAGCGTGCAGCCGGGCCGTGAAGTCCGCATGGGCACGGGTCATCTCGGCCTCCCGGTCCGGCTTCATCCACCCCTCGGGGATCGCAGGGGTGGGGTCGCCTGCGCGGGCGGCCTTGGCCCAAGCCTTGACGAAGGCTGTTTCCTCGGGGGTCTGCCGGGTTCCTACGTTGTTCGTCGCCGCGCCGATCTTGTGCCCATCAGAGGAAAAGAACATCTCCCATTCATACTTCCGCATTACCGCAAACTGAGAGCGATAGATAGAACAGAGCTGCCGAGCCGTCAGACCAAGCATGACGGCAACAATCGCGTCAATCTCAACCAGCGCCAATCGGCGATCGAAATCGGCCCTCAGCGGCGTATTCATCGACCATTTCCTGTCGCCCCGGGGAAGCGCGTCCTGTAGAGGTCCATATCCAGTCCATCGATCATCGAGCCAATCAGGGTCGAAAAGCTCTTCCCAGAGCGGCGCATAGTCCCGAGTCAAACAATTGAGACGCAGAGCTCGAAGCAGGAGCGGGGGGATCAGCGGGTGGTCCAGAGGGGCAGGGAACTTACCCGACAGCTCACCCTGGATATCATCCTTGCCCGATACCTTGACAAGATAATCAAGAGGCAGCGAAGCCCATAGACCTGCAATAGTCGCGGTACTCCGATTATTCGCGAAAGCCAGCGTATGCACCGACTGCACGTGCGTAGGGCCCGGTGGAATCAGCGCGGCATGGAGTCCCCTCTCCATGTTCGACGCGGTCCTCCGTCGCCACGCCACGCGGTAGTAGTCGTTCGCAGGCCTGTCCCCCCACGTTCGCTGAACAGACGAAAACTGTTCGGACGAACAGGCACGCTGATAGTTGGTCCGAGGAATAACCCACTCTGTCAGATCGTTGATATCCCAGCTTGAGTAGTCGCCACTACTCCTGCAATTCTCATTCGGCTGCTTGGCAAGCGGAGTCGCCACCGTGAAATGTGGCCCCTGTAGAATCACCTCGGAGATAGACGACGGAACCCTGGTGGCTTTCTCGATGATTCCGGCCCGCTCAGAATCCTTCTCTCGAAGCGCAGAAGTCCACCAGAATTCAAACGATCCGAGCCTCCGCCCGCTCCCCGCGAGGATCCGAAGCGCTTCATTGTCTGCTACTGTCAACGGCCTCAGCATCCGAGCCTCAAGGCACGGTGCACCTGCAACATCCACCAAGGAGGACCAATCGGATAGAACGGAGGCTGTAACCTCCACCACTCGATTGCGATGCGGCCGAGTATCCCATCCGCCAACCTCGTGCTGAATGCCAGGAACATCCCCGAGCCCGGAATGCGTCAATGAGTGATCTGCGGTGTCCGGATGGAACAGCGACACAATGTTGAGAAAAGACACATCCCCAAAGGATCCATAGACATGCATCCCATATTCGCGGGTGTGGTCGATTTCAAAGAGTTGCAGTTCGTTCTTGAACTGAAAATGGCGCCGCAGGCGACCGTACGATTGGAGTCGCAGCGAACCAGCGGCAGGGTCGGAAAAGTGGGTATCGGGATGAATCAGACCCGAGATTCCGTCCACCTTGAGATTGCGCCAGGCCCGTTCCATGAAGTTCATGTAGACATTCGTCTGCAGACCGTCAAAGACAGGGTGGTCAACCGGTGATCCCAGATGAGCAACCACACCCGCCCAGGAGCTGATATCCAACAAATAGCTCTGCACATTGGCTGAACTTGCAAGGATACGCCCGCGCCGCTCGGACTGCTCCCTCTCCGAGGACGTTACAACGAGTCCGAACCACGGATCACGTTCTGCCAGAGTCAGCGCGTCATTCCACTTGGGCTTGTACCACGGAGGGTTCCCCACCTGCAGGTCGAAGCCGCCTCGCTCGAAGAGATGGGCGAGCTCAAGCTCCCAGTGGAAGAACCCCTCCCGGCGGGAGACCGTGTCGACCTCGCTCAGCCAGCCGAAGCGGACCGCCACCGACGGCATGTCCGCGCACTGGCTCATGACCCGGTCGAAGTCGTCATCCACGCCCAACTGATCGAACTCGCCCGTGTCCCCGAACAGGCCGAGTGTGTCCTCCAGCCCCGCACCGCTGCCGCGCTTACTGCTGGCCTTCGCCTTCGCGGCCGGGACTCCGAGTACCGCCTCGCAGAAGGAGAGCCATTCCTCCAAGGTCGGCGGCTCGGGCGTATCCAGCTGACCCACAGGCCAGAACCAAAGGGCGCACCACGCGTCCATCACCAGTTTCAGCCGGCTACGCGGCGAACCGGGCGCGTTCAGCGCGCGCTCGATCTGCTCCCGGGTAACGTTCCCGGACGCATGGGGCAGCGGCTGGTCCTCGTCGACCTTCCAGACCGCGATGTCCCGTCGGATCTCCCGCTCGCTAACGATGAGCCGTCGCCGCGTGAGCTCCCACAGCCGCTCCACCCGCGTCGCGAGCGCCAGCAGGCGCTTTCCTTGGGCCGCTGACGGCGTCGCTGTAACGGCCGTCCGCCACTTGGCGAGCGCGTCGCGCTCTTCCTTCGCCAGCTCCTTCGCCTGCTTGGCGTCCGCGACTGCGCCCCATCCCTTCGCCGGGAGCAAGAAGTGGTGGATCTCCTCCCCTGCCTGGAAGGCGCCCTCCTCAGCACCGGCCCGCAACGGCCGGTCCGTCGGGACGGTGGTCAGCCACGCCTTCTTCTTCAGCGCAGCTGCCCCATACACCGCCCGCCGCGCGCCGATCAGCGAGTTGCCGCGCCGCAGGTGCAGCCCAAACCATGGAGCCTTCAACCCCTCGTGCATCGCGTTGAGCCAGAGTGAGACCTCCGCCAGCTCCACCGCCGTCTGGTTGAGGTCGACCCCGTAGCAGTTGTGCAGCGCCAGGTACGCCTTGACCTTCTGCAGTTCAGCCTCGTACCGGTCCGGCGGCAGCTGCTCGTCGACCTCTGCCATCCTCCGCCGCAGGTACTCGGCCGCGAGCTGGTTGATGGCCTCGTTGAGGAACGCGCCCGACCCCAGCGCCGGCTCGCACACGGTCAGGTCGAGGATCGCCCGCGCCGGAGTCGTCACTCCGTCCTGGTCCAAGAGCTCCGCCAACGCGTGCTTCACCGTGCTCCGCGTGAGCACCTCGGGGGTGTAATACGAGGCCGACCGCTGCCGCTCCCGCCCCGAGAGCCGGTAGACGAACGAGCCCTTCTTGTGCAGGACTCGCCTGGACGCACCCGTCAGCTCGTCCCGGCGGGTGACGAACACCTCGTCGTCGTAGTTGTCGGCGTCCTCGACCGGCACCACCCAGGTGCCGCTGAGGCCGTCCGAGTCCGGCTTCGCGACCTCGTACAGGTCCTTGTCCGCGAAGAAGCCGGTGTAGGACATCAAACCCTCGTAAACCGCGCCGAGCTGGTTGATCCCGAGCTGGGCGTACGAGATGAAGCCCTTGCCGCTCGCACCACCTGCGCGCCCGCGCCCATTGCCACGGCCCTGGGTGAGCATGAGCAGGTTGAGCACCCGCCACAGCACCTTGTTCCGCAGCCGGGTGTCGATCCGCTCGCCCTCGACCGAGACCGTGCCGATCAGCGGCGTCGCATCGGTCTTGAAGAGGTCGCTGCGCAACGCCTCGAACCGCAGGCCGTCCGCGTCCAGCACGGTGGCCTCGGAGGCCGGCTCGTCCCCGAGCGGCCGGTGCCCCTGGTCGACGAGGCGGAACAGCAGGTCCAGCGATTCGGCGAAGTGGAACCCGTCCTGGGCTTCGTCCGGCAGGTCGTACGAGACCAGCTCGCCCAACCGGGCCAGCCCGTAGCCGTCCTGGTAGGCGTCGTCCTTGCCCGGGAGGATGCCCAGCTCCGGCCGGGCCTCCGCGTAGAGCAGGAACAGCACCCGGTACAGGTACCGCAGCGACTCCCGGGTGAGGCGGCTCGCCAGCTCCGTGCCGTCCCCGAGCTCGGACGGGTCGGCGCCGCCCTCCTGCAATCGGTCCAGGATCTCCTGGGCGATCAGCTCGACCGACTGCCGCAGTCCCTCCCGCAGTTCCTTCGAGACGCCCACCGCGTGCTTGCGGCCCTTGTCGACCAGGCCGTCCAGGAATCCCGCGACGCCGCCCTCCGTGAGCAGCGACTCCGCACCGAACAGGGCCGAGACGACTTCCAGTTCGCCACCGTCAGCGCTGAGGTTGCGGTCCAGGGCCTCGTCCACGCTGACCGCGAGGAAGCGGCCCTCGTGCCAGGCAGTGCGGTCGGCGAGCAGGACGGCGCCACCCGCGAGCAGCAGGACGAAGCGCGGGGCGTAACCGTCCTCGCAGCCGAACAGGAACGTCACTGCGTCTGCCGCGGTCGTGATTCGCGCCTTGCCGTCGAGCAGGATCGGGTCGAGTAGTTCGCAGCCGCCGTCCTCGGCATCCGCGACGACGAGCTCACCGTCCACCGCCCAGGTGACGTCGAGCGCGACGAGTTCCACTCCGCCGGGCCCGGTGACGGCGAGCGCGACCGGGACGGAACGTTCCTTGTCGCCCTGCATGACTCCGAAGTCACCGCGACGCACCCGGTTGTGGGTGCCGCTGTCCGGCTCCTCACGGTCACCGACGTACGCGAGGGCCGTCAACAGCCGGTCGTTGAGCTGCCGAACCTCGGGGCCGTCGAAGGCCTCGTTCTCGGTGATCCTGACCTTCGCCTTGAAGTACTCCTTGCGCAGGGCCTTCACTCCCGCCCGGGACGAGGGAACGCCCGCCCGGTCGGCGGCGGTCCAGCGCTTGCGCAGGTCGGTGAGGTCGCGGGCGAAGAGCTCGGCCAGGTAGTGGGCGGAGATGTACTCACCGCGGTTGGTGATCGCTTCGAATGCCACCGTGTCACGCGTCCTTCTGCTGCTGGGTCGTCGGGCCGGCCGGGGCGAGGACCCCGATCACCCGCACCATCGATTCGCCCTGGGTGGCCAGTTGGTCGATCAGCTGCTCGACCTCTATGGCGGTCTTCTGCACCCGATTCTCGGCGTGCTGGCGGCGGACTCCGTCGAAGCTGAGCTGCTCGAAGGTCGACAGGCTGGCCTTGCGCCAGGCCTCAAGCCGCTCCGCATACCGGGCGAGTTGGTCAGTGAGCGGGGCCTCCTGGGCGGTGCGCAGCTCGGCCAGGTGCTCGCGGCCGGCCCGGACCGCGGCGGGTACCAGGGCCTTCAGCGCCAGAACGTCGCCGGTGAAGGGCCGGTTGAGCATCCTCGGCTTGACGCCGGCGCGGTCGAGGACTCCGACCAGGTCGTCGTCGAAGACCGGGGTGCCGTCGGCGAGGCCGGTGACGCAGGTCCAAGCCAGCACGGTCGGGTGGCCCTTGGCATTGGTGTACATGCCCTGGGTGAGGAAGACGGGCTCGTCGACGTCAGCAGTGATAATCGGCGCAGTGTTGCGGGTGAGCCGGACAAGCACCTTATCGGTGAGCCACTCCACCACGGGGTGCTGGTCGGTGAGGTAGCTGACGTCGGGCCAGCCGGACGTCTCGGTCCGCTCCTGCCTGGTGATCGCGCCCCGGCCGCGGTCGCCGCTGCGTTCCCGGGCACGGTCCAGGCGCTCCTGGCCGAACTCCTTGTCGAAGGTGACCCGGAGCTGCTCCAGCACCCGCCGCTCGTCGAGGTAGGACTTGGGTAGGACCAGCAGGCGGCGCTGGAGCTCGCGGTCGGGGGTGAAGACCATCATCTTCGGGTGGTCCTCGTCCCAGCGCTTGCCGATCCGCTGCTCCGGGTTCTCGTACACCTCGTCCAAGGCCTCTTCCACGAAGGCGCGGGTGGAGGCGAAGAGCTGTGGTCCCCGATACCCGGAGGAGTCGCCGTCTGGGCTGTGGTCGGCCATGAACGCCTCGAAGGGGTCCAACGGGACAGCTGGTACGACGGCGTCGAACGGCACGCCGTCCGCCAGGCCGGCCATGATGGCCTCCGTCTCCAGCGCCTCGTCACGCAGGCCGAGGATGGAGGCGGCCTCACCGAGGGTCCGGTGGACCTCGTCCTCCCGTTCCAGCAGGCGTTGGGAGACCGCACGGTCGGCCGAGGGGCGCTCCGGGTCCTCGTCGGCGGTCAGCAGCAGCAGTGCACGGATCTCCGGGGAGTGCTGCTGGCCGTAACGGTCGATGCGGCCGTTGCGCTGCTCGATGGTGATCAGCGACCACGGCAGGTCGTAGTGGATCATCTGGTGGCACTGCCGGTGCAGGTTGACACCCTCGGCGGCGATGTCGCCGGTCAGCAGGACCCGCAGGTCGCTGTCGGCCAAGCCGAAGTCCTTGACGGTGCGCTGCTGCTCGTCGTCGGAGAGCCCGCCGTGGAGCTGGCGGACCGCACCGCCGCCCTTCTCGCCAGCCGGCGCGAACCCGAGCGCCGCGGGCAGGGAGTCCTGCAGGAGCTGAAGCGTCTTGCGGCGTTCGGAGAAGATGACGACGCGGGTGTCCGAACCGGGACGGACGTCCAGGGCACCGAGCTCGGCCACCAGCCGCTGGAACTTGGCCGACTCCTCGGTCCGGACCTCCTCGGCCACGGCGCCAAGGGCAACCAGCGCGTCACGCTCGGCCTGGCGGCCCTGCGGCTTCTCGTCGATCCGGGCAATCCGGTTGCCAATGGTCTCGGCGAGCGCGGCGTGCGAGGAGAGGAAGGACTTCAGCAGGGTGTACGGGAACAGCCGGGCGCCCTTGCCGGAGACGGGTGCCTGCCGCCCGTCGGAGGGGTTGATCCAGACGTCGTACAGCTCCTCGAAGACCCGTTGCTCGGCCGGGCCCGCCGTGCACTCGATGGCGATCGGCGGCTTGCGGGTAGCCCACTTGTGGCCGATCTCGGCGGAGACGTCCGGGGACATCTTGTGCCTGCGGATGTACAAGTGGTCGAGCTGAGTCTCGTCGTAGTCGCTGGTGTCGGGAATGGCCGTCGGGTCGAGCATGCTCAGCAGCTCGCCGAAGGACTCCCGCTGGCCGTTGTGCGGGGTGGCGCTGGCCAGGATCAGCGCGTCCGTCTTGGGAGCGAGCAACTGCGCGAGACGGTTGTTCTTAGTGCCAGTGTTGATCAGTTTATGCGACTCGTCGATCACGACGGCGTCCCAGGTGACCTGCATCAGGTGGCTGCGCCAGCGGTCCGAGCGCAGCGTGTCGATCGAGATGATCGCGCGCTTGTAATAGGAGAACGGGTTCCGGCCGGCCGGGATGTCGTTCTTGATCCGCTCGATACCGGCCGAGTCCAGGCGGACCAGCGGGATCGCGAAGCGTGTCCACAGCTCGTGCTGGAACTGCTCCAGGATGTGCTTGGGCGTCACCACCAGGATCCGCTCACCGCGCCCGCGCCGGATCAACTCGGACAGCAGCAGCCCGACTTCCAGGGTCTTGCCGAGGCCGACCGCGTCCGCGATCAGCAACCGCGGGCGCAGCGCCCGCAGTGCGGCCATGGCCGGCTCGCGCTGATAGGCAAGGTCGTCGACAAGGTGAGTGCCGGCTGTGGCGAGGCGCTGTTCGGACTGTGGCAGTGGCGTCTTACGGATCAGCGCGTCAATGAAGAGCCGGGAGCGCCGGCACTCAGGGGACTCGTCGGGGACGAGGTCGGTGTCCTCGGGGCGCAGCGGGGTGACCTGGTCGAGCCGGGGATGGGCGAAGAAGACCGCCCGCTGGTCACGGACCAGCGGCGAGATTCCCCGGACATCCAGGCGGGTGCCGTCGTTGCTGGTCCTGGTAGCCTCCACGACCAGCCAGTCCTCGTCGCGGGCCCGGACCTGCATCCCCGCGGCGAACGGGGTCTCGCTGCCGGTCGCGTTGCCCGGCGCACTGTCGGCGACGGTGGTCACTGGCGGTCTCCTTCGTTTGCTGCGTATTGCATGCTGCTTCTCGGTAGGCGTTCAGCCACCGTAGTCGCCGCGGCGGTCCTCGATGCGGCTGCGCCAACGCGCGGCCCAACGGGCCGGCTCGGGGTCCGGCTTGTCGGCCGGAGGCCGAACCGGGTCCGGCTCGACGGCGGCACCGTGCCACTCGGGCTCGGCGTCCGGTTCCGGCACCAGCGCGGGCTCCGCAGTGGGTGGGGCGTCCAGCGGGGTGGCCTGGCGCTCCAACATCTCGGCCAGGAACGCCTGCGGCAGCGGCGGGTACACGTGTGCGCTTGTGGACACGCCGAACTGCAGGAGGCGCTCCATGGCCTCCTCCAGGACCATCTGCACCGTCGGCCGGTCCTCCGCTTCGTAGGCCAGCGTGTGGCTGACCAGGTCGAGCAGACCCGGCGGGAGACCGGTGAGGTCGGGCGGGGTGTCCAGGGTCCGCTGCGCCACCAGGTGGGCGTAGAACGGTACGTGCCCGGTGGCCGCGTGGACGATCGTGGCGCCAAGGCTGTAGACATCGGCGGCCTCGCTGGCCTTGCGCGAGTCCGCGGCCTGCTCAGGAGCCATGTAGGAAAGGGTGCCGAGGGCCGCGCTCGCCGTGGTCAGGCCGGTGCGGCCGCTGACGTGCGAGATGCCGAAGTCGATGACGCGCACGCCGTCCACCGCCACCAGGACGTTGGCTGGCTTGAGGTCGCGGTGCAGCAGGTGCACCGAGTGCACATGCATAAGCGCGTCGGCGAGACCGGCGGCCAACCACCACGCTCCGAGCTCACTGACGCTGCCGTGCTGCTCCAGCAGGTCGAACAGCGAGGGCGCGTTGATGTACTGGGTGGCGATCCACGGCACCGCCGCATGAGGGTCGGCATCCACCAGGGCCGCGGTGTGAAACCCACCGACCCGGCGGATCGCCTCCAGCTCCTGGGCGAAGCGCCTACGGAAGTACTCGTCCTCCGCGAGCTGCGGTCGGACGACCTTCACCGCCACCGGCCGGGTCGAGCGGTACCCGAGGTACACCACTCCCATAGCGCCGTGGCCGAGCCGGCCCACCAGCCGGAAGTCGCCGACCGTCGTCGGATCGACCGCTGTGAGCGGCTTCAGCACCTTGGCCCCCATGGTGTCCCGTCCCGGGCAGACGATGGCGAGGCTATCAGTCGAACGGATCATCGCCCCTGTCCTTCCTAGCACTCGTTCTACCCGGCCGAGGGGCTCCCGGGCGTTGGCAGCAGGGCACCGTTCGTGAGCCCGTCGAGCGCCAGCCTGCTGCCCGCTCGCCGATCGCGGCGACCTCGCGCGGAGCCGGTCCGCGAAGTCGGCCAGTCGGCGGAACGCGGCGCCGTACTCGCGCTGGCGCTCGATATCCATCTGCGGGAGCTGCGCGCTGCGGGCGTCCAGCCGGAAGGTGCCGGTGGCCGTGGTGCTGCGGCGGGTGTTGGCCGGACTGTGCAGGAGGCCACGCAGGTAGTCGGTCGAGCTGATCGGTCCGGGAGGTCGCCGACGTGCTGTCGAGCTCGACCAGGCCAGCACGAACGAGGTCGCCGAGCCCGACTGTCACCGCCTCGACCCGGCCGGGTCCGGCCGGGAGCTCCGGGAGCAGGTCGAGCAGCTCCTCGGCGAGCCAGCGAACCTGGTCACGCAGGGCGGCGTACTCGGCCGGGTAGTCTCCGCGGTCGGCGACCACCCAACGCCCGGGGCTGATCGACGTCCTCGTCCAGCACGTCGATCAGCGGGACCTCGGCGACCTGCCCTGCGGCCGCCTCCTCGGCACCGGCGACGATGGACTCCGGCGTCGCGGCGCCGAGGTCGACCATCCGGATCCGGGTCGGGGCGGCGGCGCCCTCGGCCGGCCGGCGCAACTCCCACAGGTGCACGGGCAGCGCGTGGTTGGCGACCAGGCCTGGTGGCAGGGCCACCACGGATGCCGGCAGTCCCTTTCGGATCAGCTCGGCCCGGATCCGGCGACCCGACTTCCGGTAGGCCACCGATGCGGGGAGCACGATCAGTGCACGCCCTCCGCACGCGCCGGGACGCCCAGCTCCCACCGCGGGTCGCGCAGCAGGTTCTCACGGCCCCAGTCGACCACGCCCACCGGGGGCTCACAGACGACCAGGTCGGACGCAGGCCGGGAAACTGGTCGTGGCGCAGCGAGTCTCCACAGGCCACCGTGGCTGCGGTGGCGGCGAGCCGGGCCCCAGTTCCGTCACGCCGACGGCCGCCGGGTCGAGGTCCTGGCCGTAGCGGTGGGCGGGCGGACCGACGGCGAGCAGCCGCGTCCCGGGTCCGCAGGACGGGCCGAAGACGGTGCGGTGGTCGGGGCATCGGCCGCCCTGGCCAGGGCGGCGACGATCCGTGCCAGCGCTGCTGTGGTCGCCCGTTCGCCGCCGCTGCGGGCCGTGGCGGCGAGGCGCTCTTCGGCGGCGGCCGCCCAGTGGCGGGAACTTCCACTCGGAGGCGCCGTCCAGCAGCCGGGCGGCGACCGCCCCGAGGGCCGCGAACAGGTCGTCGCCGTACTGGGCACACGGAAGGGCAGGCAGCTGTCCTCCCCGTACTCCGGCATGCCCGGTGCGACCGGCGTCCCGGAAGTCGGCGAACAGCTCCAGCCGCACCTCCCTCCGCTGCGCGAGCGCCCCGGGATGCAACACCGCAGCAACGGTCGGAGATATTATCTTCTAATTATTCGCGGGCTGCCCCTTTGCGCTTCGAGAGCCTCACTGCCTAAACGGTAGCGAGATCCTGCCGCGCCATGCTTGAATACCACACGAAGCAGCCATGGAGGTTCCGGTGATCGCAGCAATGGTAACGGCCTGCGCCAGCATCATGATTGCCGCCATGGCCTACTGGCTGAACCATCAAGGAGAGACTCGCAGATCGCTGAGGAAAGCGCGAATCGACTGGGTGAGCAGTCAATTGAAAGACCTTTATGGCCCACTTCTCGTTCTCACCGAAACGAACGAGAAGGCGTGGAACGAGTACCACAGACTCTACATTCTGCCCGCTGATTCAGGCCCGGCTGGGATTCCGCTGACGGAACCGGAGGAAGCGCGGTGGCGCACGTGGGTCGAGGCGGTTTTCGCCCCGACTGCTCAGAAGATGCGAGAGATCATCACCGCCCGGGGCGACCTTATCATCGGAGGAGAAATGCCGCCCGTGGTCCTCGACTTTTGCGCACACGCAGCTACCTACGACGCCCTTCTGGCGAACTGGGACAAAGCCGACCCGAGCAAGTCCACCCTGATTCGCCATCCGGGAAACAGATTCCTCTCCTATGTCCGCGAGTCGTACGGATCGCTCAAGGCGGAACAAGCACTCCTACTCAAGGCGGCACGCGAGAGAGTTTAAAGAAGTGAAAGGAAGCCGCCATCAAAGTATTCCTGAGCTGGTCCGGAGAGCGTTCCAAGAAGACTGCCCAATCCCTGTGGTCCTGGCTTCCGGAGGTTCTCCAGTACATCAACCCATGGTTCTCCAGTCTGGACATCTCCGCAGGACGTAGAGGAGTCCGGGAGATCACATCCGAGCTCTCCGAAACAAATTTCGGGATCATCTGCATAACACCGGAAAATCAAACTTCCACTTGGATCAACTTTGAGGCCGGGGCCCTCTCCAAGCAGGTCGACGGCGGATACGTCGTCCCGTTCCTGATCGGCATGAAAGCGACCGAACTCATCAGCCCTCTCAGCCAGTTCCAGGCCATCATCGGGGACAGCAAAGACGACGTGCGGAAGCTTCTTTTCGACATCAACGATGCCTCGGGCGGCCTGGAAATTCCGCGTGCCCGATTGGAACGTGCCTTCGAGAGAACTTGGCCGGAGTTCGAGAACGACTTGAGGAGCATCAGTGCGATCTCGTCGCGCGACAACCTTCCGACCGCGGTGGAGCGATCCGAGGCCGACATGACGGAGGAAATCCTCCTCATCGCCCGGCAGCTCGATCACCGCATGGCGAAAATCGAGAGTCACGCGCTGCCGGCGGACGGGACGCCGAGGCCATCTCGGGAAATTCGCCGGATCAGCGAGGAGAAGTTCATCGCATCCTCGTTCGCCAAGATCGGCTGGGCAGCCACCCACTCATCCTGGGAGGGTGAGAGCGTGGTCATCGTCGCGCAGAGTCCGACTGGCTCCTCGCAGTCAATCTCGCGTGATTTTGTCGATCGGGTCGCCAAGTCCCTGGGACGGGAGGTCGTGGTACTGGGGGAGGCCGGGAACATGATTGTTCGCAGCAATCTCCCCTGAACCCGCAAGTGCTTTCCTAGCGCTCGAACTTCACTTCGACTGGCATCGGCATCTCCTCCCCCTTCCGCAAGCGGCGGAGACGCAATTCTCCGGCCTTCTCCGGCTCGACCCAGGCGTTCCACGCCTTGATATAGATCGACACCTGATCCCGCACATCCATCCTACGCTTGGATCCCCGCCTCTGCGTTTCCCTCGGCACCTCTCGCAGGGCGAGCCGCGCATCGCCAGCATCCAGACTCGCACCCGACTTGAGGCCCGAGATCCACTCATCGATTTCTGCGGCAGGCGCCGCCTCATTGGTCACGAAGAACCCCGCCGCTACCGCCGTCTGACTCGCGAACAGGTGCTTGGAAAGCTCGCGCCCGATGCGCACCGCCTCCTCGAACCTGTCCTTGTCCTCGGTGTACGCGGCCAGGATCCGATCGTTCGGCACATAGGCACGAGAGCCGCTCCAGGGATCATTCGGCATGGTCTTGAAGAGAATCACGTGACGGATGGTTGAGGCAAGCATAGGTCGGCACTTAGCCTCAGTCGACAACAGCGCATCCGCTGCACTCCGGCTCTTTCCGGAATCGAGAACAGGGAAAACATCATTTGCCAACCCGTCTACGACGAACATATCTACGGGAGTCCCGGCCGTGGCAATCGCATGGAGTCGATGCTGACCGTCGACAAGTGCACCGTCCTCGTCGAAGGCAATTCCCTGATGAGTCAGTTTCCATTCGCCGTGGAGAATGGCTACCGCCAGAGCTCTCACCCGCCCCATGTCCAGGCGTCGATTGACCGAAGTCCGGGACAGGAAGGTTTTGGCCATCTCTGGGGTTACCTTGACGATTCGCGAGACGGGTCGCCTCTCCGGTTCCTCTGGACTTGCAGCAGTGACATTCATCCTCTGACCCTATAGTCATCGGCAGCCGACTCCCCCGCCCTTGATTGTAAGCGAAGGATTTTGATCAATAAAGCGCCATCGAACGCCTCTGATGCCCAAGTTCAGCCGGGAAATGTCTGCTTGGTAAGGCGGGGACCGGCCCAGCGAGTGTGCGGACCGGGGGCACAGCGAGTCGCTCGATCGGGTACTCAACGAATTACTGGATGAGCATGCCGAACTGGGTGCCCCGACACCGAGAGCACGCCAGCAGCTGGCCGATCCGGGGATCGGCCGCCCGCCGGGTATACCGGGCCCCGAGCGGGTCACTGGGTGACGGGAGGAACCTCCAGTGGAGCTTGACGGTGGTGGAGGCGGGGCTGCTGAGCACCGTCTCGTCGGACGCCGAACTCTGGTGAGGTTCCAGTCCGTCGGGCTGGTGTGGTTAGTCAGCAGGGCCCCGTTGGAGCCGTCGGGTCGCGCACCACAGGTAGCCATCGTCGTTAGGGCGGAAGCCACCCATGGTGACGAGGTTGCCGGCCAGCGGCTGCCCGGGGTGGGCCGCCGTCGAGTTGGCGTACTGCCCCTGGTTGACCGGGTGGAAGCAGGCGTCCGAGCTGGTCCGGCCCGCGGAGATCGTGCTGAACCGCTGGGTGCCGCGGCGAGTGTTCGGGGACACGGGAAGGGCGCCTGTTCGAGGTCATCGACGGAGAGTGCCACCTCGGTCCCGCCGTCCTGCGTGATGATCTCGTTGGGGGCCTGCGGCCGCGCGGGGGTCCTGGAGGAACCGGTGCTGGGCGGCCGAGCCGTTGTAGTCGCGGCCCGCCAGTGCCTGGCCCCTGTCGACGGCGCGTGCGCCGCTGGTACCGTTCGATCAGGCCGGGAACCTGCTCGCGGAACGTCTGCCTCGGGCATCCGAGGACCGGGCAGATCATGCGCTGGACCCGCACCGATGCCACGACCCGACGCCCTTCCACCGGTACGTCCGCGACCACCCGCCCATGGAAGGCATGCACCTGCCCCGTCGGCTGCCCGCACATCGGGCGCGGCGCCGGATCTTCCCGGGTTCGCGCCAATACCCCGATGACCTCGCCCTCCTCCGCCACGCTCTCGACGACGAAGGCCAACAGTCCCGAAAACACCCTACTCACAAGCTCGTTGACATCGCGCATGCCACACCAGCGACGACCGTCACCCTTCGTTACTGCCGATTACGGTACAGAGCCGTTCACTGGACAGACCCGCCGAAAGCAGGGACCGCACAAATCTTGTGCTGAGCGCTCCGGAAGGGAGAGCAAAACAAATGTTCAAGATGAGCAGAGAAGGTGCGACCTCTGGTCAACAGACTCTCGGAATCGACCGGAGCGATCACCTGCACCGCCTAAACCCGGCGCAGGATTCCTCCTGATCGGCCTTACACCCGCTGAATGTACTTCAGGAGGCATAAGGATCGCGAAGGGGCCGCGGTTCCCGTATGCCTCGAACAATGGCTTCGGGAAGGTCCGAGCCTGCAGTGTAGTAGCGGCCCTGCGCCTCGCCCTGGGCAGCAAGCCAGCCGGCGCGGACCAGTTCGCGGATGTCGCGCTGGGCCTGCTGTTCGCTGAGTTCGGCGTCGGCCTGGTAGGTGGCGCGACGCAGGCGGTTGCCCATGGCCACGGGGTAGAGGGCGTAGAGCATGCGGTCGGGCCAGCCGCGCTGCTCGACGGCTTCGTCGAGGGCGGTCCAGACCTCGCGGGTGGTATTCACCTGACGCTCGACGCTCTGGGCCTGCTGGTGGTGGGCGCGCAGGCAGAACCGGATCCAGGGCAGGGTGTCGCGGTCGGGAGTCCAGACCGGGCCGCCGACCTCGGCGAGGATGTCGTAGTAGCGGTAGGTGTTGCGGGCCCGTCCGAGCCATTCCTCGATGCTGGAGAACTCCGGTGCCATGATCCCTTCGCGGGCCAGGACTAGGGTGTGCAGGGCGCGGGACATCCGCCCGTTGCCGTCCGACCACGGGTGGATCGACACCAGATTCAGATGCGCCATCGATGCACGCACCAGGCCCGGTGCGTCGAGGTTTCCCTCGTTCAGCCACTCCACCAGCTCGCCGGTCAGGCCCGCCAGCTGTTGGGCGTCAGGGGCAGTGTAGGCAGCGATGGTCGGATCCTCGGCGGAAGTGACGTAGACCGGCCCGGTACGCCACCAGCCGGGCCGCTTGAGCAGGTGGTGGCCCTGCATCATGAAGTGCAGCGAGTTGAGCAGGCCCTTGCTGTAGGCGAAGTCATCGCCCGCTTCGGCGAGGCGCTGGATGTATGTCATCGCCTGCCGATAGCCCTCGATCTCGGCCGTGACGGTGTCGTTCGCATCGATCGGCGCCTCGCCCACCATGATGTCCTCGACGTCCGACACGCTCGCGGCATAGCCCTCGATCGTGTTCGATCCGGCGATCGCCCGCGCCGTGAGGTTGCGCCGCAGCTGCCCCTCCCAGCGACGTGAGGTACGCAGATGGATACGCAACCGGTCCCGCATCTCGTCGATCTCCGCGAGGACGGACTGGTCGATGTCCTGCAGCGACGGCACACCATAGAGCATGAAGCAATGACACCATGACGGCATCAAGCAGTCAAGGAGATTTGGCCAACCATGGTGCATGAGTACTTCAATAAACCCTTCGGATTCAGCCGCCCTGGATCCGTTCAGCGAGATCACCACCGCCGGCCTTCCGGCTCCGGCGAGCGCCCGGCGCTCGCAACACCGCACTTCACCGCATACCGGCCGCCGCTTGCCGTCCACCCAGGTCACGCCGACCCAGACGCACGCCTGGGCCAGCTTCCTGGCAGGGGCCGTCCACAATGGGCTCGACCCGACACTAGTCACCCAATGGCTGACCATCCTGGCCAATGCCACCGGCAGCCCCGTCCTCCCGTCCCTGGCCTCCATGCCGCTTGACGACTACGTAAACCTCCGCCTCTCGGCCATCCTGGCCGGCCTGGAAACCACCACACACGTCCCCTACCTCGCCGGTTGGCACCTGCGGATCGAGCCCGAGCTCGGGCGCCTCCCCCTCCGCCTGATCACCACCGCCCTCATCACTGCCGCAGTCTTCGGCTCGATCGCCGACGGCTGCAGCCGCTCCACGATCAAGAACACCCTCGCCATGCTTTCCCGCATCTTCGAGCAGGCCATCGTGGATGGCGTCCTCGACCGCAATCCCGCCCACATCACCGGATGGCAGCACCAGTTCCAGCAGGCCGAGGACGAACTGCGAGACCCCCGCACCCTCGCGCTGCGCGACTGGGACGCCCTTATCGAACTCGCCGACGCCCTGGTCGAAGCCTCGTACAACCGCTACCGCGGCTGGGGCGACGTCGTCGTCCACAGCGCTTGCACCGCCACCCGCATCGGAGAAGTCTCTGGAGTTCGGGCCCGCGACGTCGACACCGACAAGTGGCTCCTGACCTGCCGCCGACAGACCACTCCCGCACCCGGCGGTCTGGTCGACAAGCACACCAAAGGCCGGATCGCCCGCTTCATCCCGATCATCGAGCCGCTGCGCCCGCTCATCGCCCGCCGACTGCAGGCCACCCGCGGCGACCCCGACGCCCGCCTCTACACCGGCCCGCGCGGCGGCCGCATCAGCACCGCCGTCCTACGCGACGCCACGCACTGGGACGAGGTCATTAGCGACCTCGGCTACGAGCACCTACGACGCCACGATCTGCGCCACACCGGGCTCACGTGGATGGCGGACGCTGGATTCCTTCCGCACATCCTCATGGAAATCGCGGGACACCGGCTCATCACCACCACCCAGCGCTACTTCCACCCTGACGTGCTCCGAATCCTGGAAGCCGGCCAAGCCCTCACTCATCACCTCGAGAAGCTCCAATGCGACGGCCAGATCACGCGCCGCTGGTAACACACCGTGACCGCCATTGCCTCGAAATGGCCACTGCCAAGCCGCTTCGAGTCGGCCCGAGTCACTTCACAGCAAGCAGCAGGCATCAGAAAGGCCTTAGAAATACCCCGATATGAACCAGTTTGACCCACTTGACCGACGCCCGGCGCACTTGACCGAAGGTCAAGTGCGCCACCACGCCTCGCTCCAGCAAAACGGCAAGGAGGTCTCGCACTTCACCTTGAGATCGAAGAACAATCCGCATACCAGCCACTGGAGCAACGGGTGGCGACGCACCCATGGCCAAACCTGGGGACCATTTTGGGACCACCCGGGACCAAAAACGGGCCCTGAAAACCAGCAAGAGCGGGCACCTGGTTTCCCAAGTACCCGCTCTCACAACCGACTTCACAGTCGGGACGACAGGATTTGAACCTGCGACCCCTTGACCCCCAGCCAAGGGGTTCACTTATTGTCGACAGCCAGAGCCTCGCAGCTCTGGCTTCTTTGTTGCTCAACTTGACTGGGGTTAACGTGAGTTGGCACATCTCGACAGGATCGACGCCAGGGCGGGCTGACGTTCCGCCAGTGTTCACTTCGTGCACAAGCGCCCGTTTTGATCCATGGGCGCCCATGAGCGCCCATGGGATGTGGTCCCAAAGTGGTCCCAGGGGCGGCCACGCCGCCGCAGCTACTGCCGGTGACCGGAATCTGTCGGACCTTCAGGACGGGCCATGGAGCAGGCCCGACAGCCTCGGTGCAGACGGCGCCGGTCGGCTCGCCGGACCGGCGTCTGCGGGCGGATCATGGTCGCTTACCCACCGGCTGCGGATCGTGATCTTCCGTACGGTGTGTCGTCTGGAGCGTGTCCTTCCTGATGGGTCCCGTCGTGCTTCCCGCCCCTACCCGCACGCTCTGCCGCCACGCCGAACCGACGGCGCAGCCTTGGACCCGTAGTCGTCCAGTCCAGGGAGGAATCACCCATGGGACAGCGTCAGAGCAGGGGCCGTGTCTACCGCCGGTGTGGCTGTACGGACGAGCACGGCAAGCAGCTGGGTCCGTGGTGCGTGCGGCTGCTCGAGGAGTCGGGTCACGGGTCGTGGACGTACTGCGTCGACCTGGCCCCGGAGGAGGGCAAGCGCCGCACCCGCCGGCGTGGCGGGTTCGCCACCCGCGCAGAGGCGGCCCGGGAGATGAAGGCGGTGCTGGACGGTGAGCTGCGGGGTGTCTACGAGGACCGCCGCACCACGGTGGCGAGCTTCCTGCGCCAGTGGCTGGCGGTGAAGAAGGAGGTGCTCGCGCCGAACACCTACGCCGGCTACGAGGCGTGCGTCGAACGGGACCTGATCCCCGCCTTCGGCCGCTACCGCCTCCCGGACCTGCGCCCCAAGCACATCGAGCGCTGGATCGCCGCCCAGCGCAAGGCCAAGCGCGGCAAGGTCACCGTCTACCGGATCCTCTCCACCCTGCGCAACGCCCTCAACGCCGCCGTCCGCGCCTGGGGACTGCGCTACAACCCCGCCAAGCACTCCGTCCCACCCAGGCCCCGCGCCGCCGAGCGCACCTGCTGGACCCCCGACCAGGCCGCCGCCTTCCTGCGCCACGGCGCCGAGCACTACGCCGACCAGCTCACCGACCTCTTCGAGGTCATGCTCGGCACCGGCATGCGCCGCGGCGAGATCCTCGCCCTCCACTGGTCCGACGTCCACCTCATGGACCGCCAGCTCTACGTCCGCTGGGCCCTCGCCGCCATCGACAACAGCGAGATCCACCTCCGCGAGCCCAAGACCGAAGCCAGCCGCGCCTGGATCAGCCTCTCCCCCAGAGTCATGGCCGCCCTCCACCGACAGGCCGCCATCCAGATGGGCACTCGCCCTGACGGGCGCCTGGAGGGTCTCGTCTTCGGCCGTCCCGACGGCGCACCCCTGCGGCCCCAGTGGGTGCTTGACCAGCTCCGCAAACGTACCGCCGAACTCGGCCTCCCCCGGATCGGCCTGCATGACCTGAGGCACACCGCGGCCAGCATCATGATCGCCGCCGGCATCCCCCTCGCCATCGTCTCCAAGACCCTGCGCCACTCCACCCTCGCCACCACCATCAACCTCTACGGCCACCTCCTCAAAGAATCCGCCGACGAAGCCGTAAAGGCACTTTCCACCGCCTTCGACAACGCCGACAGCAGGTCGGTCCAGCAGGACCTCACCCGGGCTCGCGGTGGTGGCGTCCTGCGAGCGGCGTAGCCGCTAACAGGACTTCAGGCATTTCGCAGCAACTGACGGCCTGTCAAGCAGCCGTGGCAAAATCAGCAGGTGCAGATCGGGATGCTGGGTCCACTGGAGGTTCGCACGGACGGCGGCGGCTCGGTCGACGTGCCGGGCGCACGGCTGCGCGGACTGCTGGTCGCCCTCGCGCTCAGGCCGGGTCACGTGGTCCCGAAGGCGTCGCTCGTCGACTGGATCTGGGGGGAGTGCCCGCCCGCCGATGCGACGAACGCCCTGCAGCGCTTGGTTTCCCGGCTGCGGAAGGCGCTGCCGGACGGGGTGGTCGAGGGGCGGACGGACGGCTACCGGTTGGCGGTGGAGCCCGACGCCGTCGACGCCGTGCGGTTCGAACGCCTCGTCATCGCGGGCCAGGCCCGTACCGAGGACGGTTTCCGGCGGGTGCGGCTGCTGCACGAGGCCCTCGGGCTGTGGCGCGGTGCGGCCATGCAGGACGTCGGTCTGCGGAACAGCGCCGCGTTCGACGCCGCAGCCGTTCGCCTCGAGGGGTTGCGCCTGACCGCCACGGAGGAGCGGGCCGACACGGACGTCACCCTCGGGCGCGGTGCGGAGGTGGTCACGGAGCTGACCGACCTGGTGACCGCGCACCCGGTGCGGGAACGGCTCGTCGCCGTGCTGATGCGCGCCCTCGTCGCGGCCGGTCGCGACAGCGAGGCGCTGCTGGTGTACCAGCGCGCGAGGGAGGCCCTGGCCGACACGCTCGGCGCCGACCCCTCGCCGGAGCTGTCCGCTGTGCATGTCGCGCTGCTGCGGGGCGAGTTAGGGCGGGGCGAGTTGGGGCGGGGCGAGAAGAGCCGCAAGACCAACCTGCGCGCCGAGCTGACCACCTTCGTCGGCCGGAACACCGATGTCGCCGCGGTCCGCGAGCTCATCGCCGAGCACCGGCTCACCACCGTGATCGGGCCGGGCGGCTCGGGGAAGACCAGACTGGCCACGGAGACCGCGCGCACGCTGCTCGGCGACCTGCCGGACGGGGCCTGGCTGGTGGAGCTCGCCGCCACCGGCGCGGACGACGACGTGGCGCAGTCGGCGCTCGCCGGGCTGGGCCTGCGGGACGCCCTGCTCAGCGGGACACCGAACGCGGAACTGACGGATCGGCTCATCGCCGCGATCCGCGAGCGGGAGGCGCTGCTGATCCTGGACAACTGCGAGCACCTGATCGAGTCCGCCGCGGTGTTCGCCCACCGGGTGCTCGGGGAGTGCCGGCGGCTGCGGATCCTGGCGACGAGCCGGGAACCGCTCGGCATCACCGGGGAGGCGCTGTGGCTCGTCGATCCGCTGGCCCTGCCGGAGGGGGACGCGGACCCCGGCGAGATCGAGTCCTCACCCGCCGTCCAGCTGCTGAGGGACCGCGCCGGGGCGGTGCGCCGGGACCTCGCCGTCGACGCCCACACGCTCGCGACGATGGTGCGTGTCTGCCGGGCGCTGGACGGGATGCCGCTGGCGATCGAACTGGCCGCGACCAGGCTGCGCACCATGTCCATCGATCAGCTCGCCAATCGGCTCGACGACCGATTCCGGCTGCTGACCGGCGGCAGCCGCACCGCACTGCCGCGACACAAGACCCTGCGCGCGGTGGTCGACTGGAGCTGGGAACTGCTCGCCGACGCCGAACGGACGGTGCTGCGAAGGCTCGCGGTGTTCTCCGGCGGGACGAGCCTGGAAGCGGCCGAACGGGTCTGCGCGGGCGGCCCGGTCGAGCAGGAGCAGGTGCTCGAGCTCCTCACCGCGCTGACCGAGAAGTCACTGCTGCTCGCCGAAGGTGACAGCGCCCCGCGCTACCGCATGATCGGCACCATCAAGGAGTACGCCGGGCACCGGCTCGCGGAGGCGGGGGAAGCGGACCTGGCGCGCCGCGCGCATCTCGCCTACTTCACCGAGCTCGCCGAGACCGCGGATCCGCATCTTCGCCGCGCCGAGCAACTGGAGTGGCTCGCCACGCTCGAAGCCGAGCACGACAACATCGGTTCGGCGATGCGCGGCGCGCTCGCGGCCGGCGAGGCGCAGGCGGCGATGCGGCTCGCGGTGGGCTCCGGCTGGTACTGGTGGCTCGGCGGGCACAGGGCCGAAGGCATGAAGCTGATCACCGCAGCCACCGAGACGCCCGGCGAGGTGGCCGACGAGGTCCGCGCCACGGTGTACGCCATCCTCTCGATGTTCGTGAGCTCCGGACGGGGCGACGAACACCAGGCCGCAGAGTGGATCCACCAGGCGTACCGGTTCAGCCGGCACGGTCAGTGCCGCCACCCGGCACTGGGGTTCGTCGCCCCACTGGAACGCATGCTGCAGGCGCCCGACGCGACCCTGTCCGCGTTCGAACCGCTGCTGGACCACGAGGACCCCTGGGTGCGCGCACTGGCCCGGCTGCACCTCGGCAAGATGCGGATCATGCTCGGCCAGGCCGGGCGGGACGCGGACGCGTACCTGGAGACGGCGCTCGCCGAGTTCCGGACGATCGGCGAGCGATTCGGGATCTCGTTCGCCCTGACGGAACTGGCGGACCGGATCGCCGTGCGCGGCGAGTTCGCCAACGCGTGCGAGTACTACGAGGAGGCGATCGCGGTCGTCACCGAAGTCGGTGCCACCGAGGACGTCATCCACATGCGGTCGCGGCAGGCGCAGCTGTACTGGCTGATGGGCGACGACGCCGCCAGCGCGGCCGCCATCGCCGCGGCGCAGCGGTGCGCGGAGCGGGTCGCCTGGCCGGACAGGCTGGCCGAACTGGCCCTGTCGAAGGCGGAACTCGCCCGATGGGGCGGCAACACCGAGGAGGCGTACAGGCAGCTCGGCATCGCGACGACCATGCTGGGCGACGACGCGGAGCAGGCGAGGATCCGCGCGGTGACGCACGACCTGCTCGGCTATCTCGCCAACGATCTCGGCGAGGCCCGTACGCACCGCGCGGCAGCCTGCGAAGCGGCGTCCGAGGCGGGACACGCGCCGCTGATCGCGCAGGTGCTCGTCGGGGTCGCGGACCTGGCGCTGCGCCGCGACGAGCACGAACAGGCCGCACGGCTCCTGGCGGCAAGCGCGGGCGTGCGCGGCCTGGAGGACCGCTCCCACCCGGACGTGGCCCGGATCGAGCAGGCCGCGCGGCACCGCCTCGGCGATGCGAAGTTCGCCGAGGCGTCTCGGGAGGGGACGCGGACCAGCTGGTCTCAGCTGGTCGAGGTCACGCTCGCTGCTTGATTCACGCGTACCCGAGGAGCCGAGCCCAACGGGGGTCGCTTCAGCCGACATGATCGCCAACGAGGATGCCCAGGGAACAAGGCCCTCGTCGCGCGGGCCGATGTCACCTGCCCGTGAACTGCCGTTTCCCTGTGGTGACACCATGTCAGGGGCGGTGTCAGTGCGGTGACTGTCCAGTGTCAGGGCGGCAGGCGATCGTGGCTGCCATGACCAGTTCACCGATCGCAGCCTCGGGGCTGCGAACAACCAGGGATACCCAAAACCGCCGGGTCCGGATGCCCAGGGTCGTTCGGCGAGTGCGAGTGGGGGTCACGGCGCTGGCCGTCACGCTGCTGGCCGGGGTCGCCGCACCCGGGGTGGCCACCGCGGACAGCACGGCCGTGCCGAAGACCGCTGCCGGACAGGATCGCCCGGAGCTGCAGGGGGCCGTCCAGACGATGGTCGATTCCGGTTTGGCCGGGGTGCAGATGCGCGTGCACGATCAGCGGGGCGACTGGGTCGGCAGCGCCGGGGTGCGCAGGCTGGGCCGGACCGCGAAGCCGCCGACGAACGGGCTGTTCCGGATCGGCAGCACCACCAAGACCTTTACCGCCACCGTGGTGCTGCAACTGGTGGCCGAGGGCAAGATCGGGCTGGACACCCCGGCGGACGACTACCTGCCCCAGTTCGGGCTGGACCGGCGGATCACGGTGCGGATGCTGCTGCAGCACACCAGCGGGTTGTTCAACTACACCGGCCAGACCTATCCCGACGGGACGTTCGCGCCAGGGATCCCATGGTCAGGCAAGGAGTGGGTGGACAACCAGTTCCACACCTACCGGCCGGAGGAGCTGGTGCGGTTCGCGTTGTCCAAGCCGGCACCGTTCGCGCCGGGCACTGACTGGAACTACGCCAACACCAACTACGTGCTGGCCGGGCTGCTGATCGAGAAGGTCACCGGCCGCTCGTACGCCGACGAGGTCCAACGGCGGATCCTGCAGCCGCTCAAGCTGCGGCACACCGTGGTACCGGGCACCTCGCCGGAGATTCCCGGGCCGCACGCCCACAGCTACTACCGGTACCAGGACGCCGGGCAGTGGAAGACGATCGACATCACCCGACAGAACCCGTCCTGGATATCCAGCGCCGGTGAGATGATCTCGACCACCAAGGACCTCCACACGTTCTTCTCCGCGTTGCTGGGCGGAAAGCTCCTCCCCGCCCCGCTGCTGGCCGAGATGCGCAAGCCGCAAACGACGAGCGACCCGAAGATGAGCTACGGCCTCGGGTTGCAGGTGCAGGACCTGGACTGCGGCGTCACCGTCCTCTACCACGACGGTGACGTCCACGGCTCCGCGGCGCTGATGTACAGCACGCCCGACGGCAGTAGAACCATGGAGGCCTCGGTGACCTACGTGGACGCCGTGGACGCCCCGCTGCTTGCGTACCAGAAGGAGATGCAAAGGCTCGTCAACACGGTGTTCTGCGGCAGGTAGACACGCGCACACTCCCGGCCGAGCAGGCAGAACAGGTCGACGACCCCGCCGGGGACGAAGTCGGCCGCGAGGCTGTCTGCTCGGCCGTGGCGCGCGTGGTCATAGCCTTCACGGACGGTGCCGGGATCGCGACTCCGAACGCGCAGGGCAAGGTCGAGCCGCTGCCGCGGCGTCCGCGTGTCAACGAACCTGTCACCGTGGACGGCCTCCAGGATCTCGTCCGACTCGGTACGGTTCGCATCCTCCAGCAGGTTCGCGAGATCGGCCGCCTTGAAACGGCCCAACCTCCTTGCCGCGCCTGGCCGCTACCCAGCCACTGACCTGCGTTTTCTTCGCTCTGTCAGCTGTTCACGATGACGGTTGTCATACGGATCCGGAAACACGCGTCACTGACGTACCGTCAGTTCTGGAAGAGAAGCTGGACGTACCAGCACCCGGCACCGCAGCGTCCAGCCCCTGAAGGAGAAAGCACCATGCCCAAACGGATCACCGCCCTCGCGGTCGGGACCGCGATCCTCGCCGGTCCGGCCATCGCGCCGGCGGCGGAAGCCGAAACGCCTCGCTCACATCCACGCTCGACCCCACCGAGCGTGGATGTCTGCTGTCAGGACCACCCGCCCGAACCACGGGCATCGGGCACCGGGCAAGGAGGACACTCGCCTCATCCTGTCGCCCGGGGGCGCCTTGAACAGCGCACCGGACCGCAACGGCATGCCCGCTCGGGCGCGATTCAGCATGCCTGCTGGTCCCCCGTGTCTGCCACAGCACCTCGACCGTTGGTGGTATGACGGAGCGGAACCCGAGGAGTCCTGCCCAAAGTCCCTGCGCCGGTCTGACCCTCTACGCGGTCCTCCGCGAACTCCAGGCCCTCCTGGCCACCTGGACCGGCGCCTGCCCGATATGCGGCCAACCCGCCCCAGAACCCGAACCACACCACCGCACCTAACCTCGATCCGGGCGCCTGGCACGTCTACCCGGACTTTCGACCACGCCGGAACGAGCGGGGTCTGTGGCCGCGCCGACCTGGATGGCGACCGGCCGGCGGCGAGTTGCGCTCAGTCGCGCAGCAGCCGCGCGCGGATGCCCGCGATCACGATGTCCAGCTCCAGGCGGAAGGTCGCGTCGCGCTGGTCCAGGGGGATCAGGGCGGCCTGGCGGGCCTGTTCCTCGAGGGTGTAGCCGTTGACGAAGCTGGTGACCACGTCCGCGCCGATGTGGGCGGCCGGGGCGTCGGCACCGGCCGAGCGCAGGGCGTCGACCAGGGAGCCGAAGTAGGCGACGGCGTTGGGCGGCGGGGCGGTGAAGGAGACCACCAGCCGGGCGCCGTCACGGTGGGCGAGCATGGCCGCGCGGGCCCGGGTGGCCAGCTCCCGGAGCCGGTCGGGCCAGTCCTGCTCGGCGGCGGTGGCGGCGCCCGGGCCGCCGGCGGGCGGCTGGGTGAGCATCTCGCCGATGATCTGGTCGGCCAGCGCGTCCAGCAGTGCCGCCTTGCTCGGGTAGTGCCAGTACAGGGCGCCGGCGCGGACGCCGAGCCGCTGGGCCAGGCGACGGGTGGTCAGCTCGTCGAGGCCGTCCTCGTCGAGCAGTTCCATGGCGCCCTGCAGCACATCGGCCTGCCGGAGCGGCATCGGGTTCCCCTTTCGCATCACTTCCTGCTACCGGAGCATCTTGCCACTTGAACACCGGTCAAGTAAATTGAACAGCGACCAAGTGAACGGTGTTCAAGTTTGGGGGGATCGACATGCGCGTTCTGGTGATCGGCGCCGGAATCGGCGGTCTGTGCCTGGCACAGGGGCTGCGGCAGGCCGGGATCGACGTGCGAATCTACGAGCGCGAGGCGAGCGTGCGGGCCCGGTACCAGGGCTTCCGGATCGGCATCGGCGGCCCGGGGCTGGCCGCGCTGCGCGAATGCCTGCCGCAGCGCTTGCACCCGTTGCTGGAGGCCAGCACGGGAGAGCTCTCGGGTGAGCGGCGGGTGGTCGACGAGCAGCTGCGCGAGATCCGCCGACTCGGCGCGCTGCACGGGGGCATGGCCACCGACCGGCACGTCCTGCGGCATCTGTTGCTGGCCGAGCTCACTGACCGGATCGAGTTCGGCAAGCGGCTGGTCCGCTACACCGAGCTGAGCGACGGCACCGTCCGGGCCGAGTTCGCCGACGGGAGCAGTGCCACCGGAGACCTGCTGGTGGGTGCGGACGGCGGCAACTCCCCGGTGCGTCGGCAACTCCTGCCCGACGCCGAGGTGGTCACCCTCGATGGCAACGGCCTGCTCGGCCGCACGCCGCTGACCGACCGGTTCGCCGGCCTGGTCCCGGGCTTCGGCACGTTGGTCCACGGCCCCGAGGTGCGGATGCTGCTCGGCAAGATGGAGTTCCGCCGCCCGCCGCACATCGCCGCCGCCGAACTGGCCCCCGATGTCGAACTCCCGGAAACCGGAAGCTACCTGCGCTGGGCTGCGTTCCTGCCCGAGTACATCAAGCCGCTGCCCGCCACCTGGCCGGAGATCCGCGACCTGCTGCTGGCCGGCATCGCCGGCTGGCACCCCGACCTGGTGGAGCTGGTACGCCAGTCGGACGTGGTGAACAGCTCCGTACTGACGGTCCGCCACGCGAAGCCGGTGCCGCACTGGGGCACCCGCCAGGTCACCCTGCTCGGCGACGCCATCCACGTCATGCCGCCGAGCGCAGGCATGGGCGCCAACACCGCGTTCCGGGACGCGGCACTGCTCTGCCGCGCGCTCACCGCGGTCGAACGCGGCGAGGCGGAGCTGCTGCCGGCCGTCGAGCGGTACGAGCGCGAGATGCTCGAGTACGGCTTCGCGGCGGTCGCCGAGAGTCTGGAACAACTGCCGGCCTTCGCCCCGTCGGTCACGGCGAGTGCGGCACCGGCGGGCGCGGCGAGCCCACACTGACGGGTGGCACTGAACCGTGGGCGCCGACGGTGTGCACGCCGGCCGATGGACGCGAACGGGTGGCCACCGACGAGACGCGGGCGACGTGAACGGCGACAGGTGAGCGCCGGTCGGCGGTCGCAGCAGCCGATCGGACGCGGCCGTCGGAGCGACAACGTCTACGCGGTCCTCCGCGTGCGGCCAACCCGAACCACATCAAGGACCTAACGAAGCCCTAATAGGAGAAGACCGGACCATGCCCAAGAGGACCACCGCCACCCCGTCCGCCCATCCCCTGGCCGTCGTCCTGCGCCCGCTGGTGGTGGACGTCGGCGTCCCGCTGGCGGTCAACTACGTGCTGCACTCCGTCCTGGGCTTCAGCCCTGTGGTCGCGCTGCTGCTAAGCAGCGTGCTGCCGGCGGTCCGGACGGTGGCGGGCCTGCTCAGAGAGCGGCGGATCAACGGGGCGGCCGGGCTGATGTTGCTGGTCAACGCGGCCGGGATCTCTCTGTCGCTGGTGTCCGGGGATGCCCGGCTGGCGGTCGCGAAGGACGGTGCGCTGAGCAGTGTGATCGGCATCGCAATGGTCTGCTCCGTCTTCGCCGGTCAGCCGATGGTGAGCACGGGGCTGAAGCCGGTCCTCACCAAAGGTGAGCCGGCCAAGGTCGCCGCGTGGGAGCGTCTGAGCGTCGGGTCGGCCCGGTTCCGTCGGGCCGAGAAGGGCTTCACGCTCGTCTGGGGCCTGGCGCTGCTCGGCGAGTGTGCGGCGCGGGTCGTGGGTGCCTACACCCTGCCGGTGTCGTCGATGGCCTGGCTGTCCACGGTCTTCCTGCTCGGAGCGTTCGTCGTGGCCTTCATCGCCGGCGCGCCGTTCCACAACCGGATCGAGAAGCTCGTCGACGCCGAGGCGCGAACCGTCTTTGAGGCGGATGTCGAGACCGCGGCGGCGCTGAGTGCCGCTGCCGAACACCGTCCAACGCTGAGCGCGACCTGAAGAGGCTTTCCTCCCCCGCCGCTGTCGCCGCGGGATGCGTGCAGGGCCGCGTTCGCAGCGCTGACAGCGAGCGGTGGACCCACCACGGGAAAGGCCAGACCGGGCCGCACACCCGCACCCGGGCGGCCGTCAGAGGATCCGTGTTCCCCTGCCCGGCGCGTGCCGGCCGCACACACCACACCCCCGGCAGGGGGGGTTCCAGAGGGGCGACGGACCCACCCCGTCGAAGTCGGCTCGCCCCGGCTTTCCCATGCCTGCCAGTTTCCGTTCCCATCACTTGAATTCGAGAAGGAGAGCGCATCATGTCGAAGCGGACCCTCGCCCTGGCGATCGGTATCGCCGTCCTCGCCGGGCCGGCCATCGCACCGGCGGCGGAAGCCGAGGAAACGCCCCCCGCGGCGACCATCACCATCGACGGACGCATCACCAGCACCGTCCCGGCGGACGCGGTCGGGGTCAACACCCCGTTCTGGGAACCGAATTTCGCGCGCCGCGACACCGCCCGGCGGATCCGCGAGGCCGGCATCACCACCTTGTCGTTCAACGCCGGCGGACCGACCGACCTCTACCACTTCGACCACGGCGGCTGGCTCAGCCCCGACCCGTACGGCCCGTACAACGGCCCCGACGGCCACGGGTACGAGAGCGGCGCGCCGCGCTTCACCTTCGACCGGTTCGCCAAGACCGCCCGCGCGGCGGGCGCGGGCATGCTCGTCCACGTCAACTACGGGACCGGCCCGACCGACACCAGGGAGCACCCCAGTACGGACGCCGACCCCAAGCCCGGGGATCCGCAGGAGGCCGCCGCCTGGGTGCGCTACGCGAACGTCACCCACGACTACGGCGTGCGCGACTGGGTGATCGGCGAGGAGACCTACCTCAACGGCTGGAACAAGCCGCCGGGCCCGACCGAGCCCGGCAACAAGTACCGGGTCCGCGAACCCGACGCCCACCCGGACAAGTCCCCGCAGGCCTATGCCCGCAACAGCATCGAGTACGCCAAGGCCATGAAGGCCGTCGACCCCGGCATCCGCGTCGGCGTCGAACTCTTCCCGTATGACCCGGCGGCCCTAGACCAGCCCGGGCTCGAGTTCAACCGGTCCGCCAAGGAATGGGACGAGGCCATGCTCGCCACCCCCGGACTGGCCGACGCGATCGACTTCGTCGACGTCCACTGGTACCACGCCCGCTACGCCGGCGCCACGACCGACGACAAGCTGCTCGCCGACACCGCCGCCACCGCGCCGGCCATGGCCACGGTGCGCGCGGCCCTCGACCGGGTATCGGCGCCGGGCCACCGCATCGACATCGTCGCGGGCGAGACCAACCTCAACAACACGGGCGACCCGCGCCAGCGAACCGCCGCAGGCGCCCTCTACCTCCTGGACAGCAACCTGTCACTCCTGGACAACGGAGTCTCCCGGGTCGACTGGTGGGCCCTCTACAACGGCCCGCAGTGGACCGAGGACGGCAGGAAGGAGTGGGGAGACCTCGGGCTGCTCTCCTCCGGCGAGTGTCCTTCCGGCTGGACCGGCCCGCAGCCCTGCGAAGCGCCCGCCGGCACGCCATTCGCGCCGTTCCACACCATGAAGCTGCTGACCACCGCGCTCAGGGGCGGCGGCAGCACTCTCGCGGTCTCCTCCGACAGCCCCACCCTCGGCGCGCACGCGATCCGACGGCCCGACGGCACCCTGGCCGTGGTCGTCGTCAACAAGGACCCGCAGCACACCCAGCAGTTCCACCTCGACCTACCCGGCTCCTACCGCGCGCAGCACACCCTCGCCTGGCACCAGGGCGACACGGCCGCCACCGTCCACCGCGGGCCGGCGCCGACCTCGCTCGCCCCGTACTCGGCCGCGGTCATCCTCCTCACCCCGCGTCGCTGACTGAGCAGCCCATGTCCGCCTCGCGCAACAGGGCTACAGCAGTAAAGAGGCGTCCCGGCTGGTGGGCGTTCACCCCCGTACTGGACGCGAGTGGCGCAACGGCCGGACGGACCCGAAGAGGTTCAGGGCACCCGCTCGACCCGAGCGGGCGGGTGCCCTTCTCCGCGTGTGAGTGGGTGGGGTGGTGTCAGCGGGTTGGGCGGCAGCTGGCTTGCCAAGGACGGGGATTGCTGGGCTGGTGTGGCGGGTCGGTTCGTTGAGTCGTCGTGTTCCCGAGCTGGCGGTTCAACGGCCACGCTGCGGGCCGTAGTCGGGCATCTACGGCTGCTGGCTCCTCCACAGCGAGTATGAGGAACTCGACGAGGACCTCGACGATGTCGAGGACTGGGACGACGAGCAGGCCGAGCAGCACCAGGATCGTAGCCGCGAGCGTTTCGCCCAGCTCGTCCGCGAAGCCGCCGCCCACCATCGCGGCCGGCTCATCTGACCACCCGCCCCGACACGCTCCCGCGCCATTCTGCCGGACCGAGTCAATCACTCACTGTGGCATCGGACGTCCGGTGGCGTCCCCGGTCCACCTCCTGCTTTTGGTCGCTTTCTGTGACCAGAAGCACGGGCGAACTGCTGCTACCGAACGTCTACCCCGGCGACCGGAACCGTCCAACGGACAGTCGGCCCCATCCGCGAGCCGTGCGAAAAGCAGCCTGCATACGACCACCATGCGCTCACCATCGGCGGATCATGGCCCTGACCTGCGGCGCTCCCTTGATGCGGCGCCAAGGGCGACCCGGGGTGAGACTGGGGGAATCCCCTCCGCCCTAGCCTTCGAGGCGATCACCATGCACCCCTCCGCCCCCGAGCGCGGACGCGTCTACCGGCGCTGCGGCTGCCGCGACGCCAGCTCGGCGCCCGCTGCCCACATCTCGAGACCGACCCGGACCACGGCACCTGGACGTACGCCGTCGACGTCCCCTGGCCCGACCAGCGCCGCCACACCGTGCGCCGCGGCGGCTACCCCAACGAGGACGCCGCCCGCAACGACCTCAAGCGCTTCCTCGACGGCAAGGCCTACGGCTACAGCCCCGACCCCAGGCAGACCCTCGGCGACTACCTGATCGCCTGGCTCGCGAACCAGGAACTACGGCTCAAGCCCACCACCCTCGCCCGCTACCGCGCCTACGTCCTGCAGGACCTCGTCCCCGCACTCGGGTACATCCTCCTCGACGACCTCGTCTACGAGCACATCGACCACTACGCCCGCGCCCAGCTCAAAGCCGGCCGCGGCTTCGTCACCGTCCACCGCATCCTCGCCACGCTCTCCAGCGCCCTCGGCGCCGCGGTCGTACACCACCGCCTCGGCCACAACCCTGCCAAGCCCGCCGTCATCCCCCGCCCGCCGACCCCCGAACGCCGGATCTGGACCCCCGACGAGGCGGTCCGCTTCCTCGACTACACCCGCGAGCACGACCCGCTGTTCGCCCGCCTCGTCGAGCTGATCATCAACACCGGCATGCGCAAAGGCGAAGCCCTCGGCCTCCACTGGGACGACGTCCACCTCGACCAGGGAGTCCTGTTCGTCCGCTACACCCTCTCCAGCGTCGACAACCAGTACACCGTCCTCACCGCCCCCAAGACCCCCAGCAGCCTCACCTGGATCGCCATCAACGACCGCGCCCGCCGCGCCCTCGAAGACCAGGCCGACCGCCACTTCCTCGGCCTCGCCATCCCCGCCCACGGCTACGTATTCCAGCGACACGGCCGCCCCCTCGACCCCCACTACGTCCTCAACCACTTCCACAAACTCTGCGACCAGGCCGGCGTCCCCCGCATCACCGTCCACGACCTGCGCCACCTCGCCACCACCCTCGCCCTCGACGCCGGCGTCCCCTTCGTGATCGTCTCCAAGACCCTGCGCCACCGCACCCTGTCCACCACCGCGAACATCTACAGCCACCTCACCCGCCAAGCCGCCCGCGAAGCCGTCGACGCCATCGCCCACCTCCTCGACTCCGCCGAGCTCGCCCTCCACGCCGCCCAACGCGCGGAAAAGCCAAGGAACCTGATCGACCAGTTCCGCGACCACCTCGCCGGACGCCGACGCAGGAACCGCCGCGAACACGCAGCTCACGCCCCCATCCCGCTGTGACCGGCGCGACCACCATGCGACCACCAGCTGACAAAACACCAGAAGGCCGCTCCCACCTCACGGTGGAAACGGCCTACGACCTGCGGCAATGCAAGTCGGGACGACAGGATTTGAACCTGCGACCCCTTGACCCCCAGCGGTCGAAAGAGTGTCCGGCTAGTGTTCGTCAGTCCGAATCCCGCAGGTCAGGGCCTACCTCGTTCGCCCCGCATGACGCCTGATCCCGCCTCATGCCACCCAGTCCGTGAGAGCCGCGTGAGAGGCAACGAACGAGGGGGAGTTCGAGAGTGATTTGCATCACGCCCCAGGTGGGGCTCCCCCGACTTGCCCGATCTGCTGCCCGGCGAGGACCGCACCCTGGGCCGAGCAGGTCGCGATCTTCACGGGGACCGAAGCCCTGGACCGCGTTCCTGTGATCGCCGAACATGCTCCGGCACTCGGCCCGGCAGTAGTTGAGGCCACCGAAGGAGCAGGCACAGCGGCCAGCCCAGGCGACTTTCTGCGCACTGCACGGTTTGCCAGTGGGCGGATCCACCGGGATTGGTACGAAACCCACCTGTATCGGGCAGAACGGCAGTGTCCCGTGCAGGGGCCGGACGGTAAGGTGAGAGCCGTTCTGTAGCGGATTCTGCGGCGCCGCAGTGCAGGTAGGGAGGGCTGGCGTGTCTCAAGAGCCGAGCGAGCTCGAAAGCCGGTTCACGGACCTGGCTCTCGCATCAGCCAATTTCGGATTCCTGCTTCCCTACGAGCCGCTTCTCGTTCTCCACGGCGCTGCATGTGAGGCGCGTGCGTGTACTGCCCCCGCCGATTCGGCGGTGGCGGCGCGTCAGTTCGGCGAGGTTCTCGCTGCCAAGCTCGGCCACCTGGCCGGGGTGCGGCTGCCCGCAGGCGACCAGCTGGCCCGTCTGCAGACCCTGGCCAGCGCTGGGGTGCTCACCGCGCGGGTCCTGGCCGCATTCCAGGATCTTCACGGCTTCGACGGCGGCGAACGTGACGAGGAAGCGACGGCGGCGCACCTGGTTGACCGCTGTTTCATGCTGGCCGTCTGGTTCTTCCGTCTCCAGACATCTGATCAGGAGCCCATGGCCTTCGTCAGGGCCACAGCGTCCGATCTGAGCATTCTGGCGCAACGAGTGGCTTCCCTGGAAGGGGTCCTGCCCCGTCTGCGCCGAGAATTCGACCTGCGTGTTACGCCGGCGGCCCTGCCAGCCTCCCAGCGCGAACAATTGATCGCCAGCGCGCGTGATGCCGCCCATGAGCCCCTGCGGGAAGCCGAGATTGCCTCGGAGGTACAGCGCAGGCTCACCAGAGCGGGATGGGATGTCCTGGGCGCGGGTGAGGAGGATGAACGCAGCCGCTCCCTCGGCTGCGTACTGGTTGGCCCCCGCCTGGCCGGCGGACACCGTGCCGACATGCTGTTGACGGTCGGCGGGCAGGTGGTAGGGATCATCGAGTGCAAGCGGGACGGCACGGATCTCGCCGACGCCATGGAGCAGGCGGGCGCACTGGCCGCGGCCGCCACGGACTCATCGCCGTGGCCCGTCTGGCGCTCTCCGTTGCCGTACCGGTATGTGAGCGATGGCCGGCGTCTGCTGTTCTGCGACACCAATGACCCCGAACCACAATCACGTCTTGTGAGCGGATTCCACCAGCCCAGCACGCTGGCCCGCTGGCAGCGGGAGGCGGAGGCGGACCGCACGGCGCCGACCTACCGGGCCCGCCAAGCCGCATACCTGCCCGGGGCCGACGAGGGATTCCGGCAGCTTCGCCCATCCCAGTATCGGGCGGTATGGGCGGTCGAACAAGCCCTTGAGGCCGGTCAGCGACGTGCCCTGGTGCAGATGGCCGCCGGCACAGGACGGAGCTTCACTGGGGTGTTCACCGCGTACCGTCAGCTCAGGTACGCGAGGGCAAGCCGCATCCTCTTCGTGACTGATCGAAACGTGGTAGCGAAGCAACTAGTCTCCCAGCTACGCCAGTTCAGCATGCCAGACGGAGGGCGCAGTCTCGCCGACGTGTACCAGGTCGAAGAGCTGACCGCGGCCGGCCCGGCACCGTCCGCTTCCGTAGTCGTAGCCACGGTGCAGAGACTGTCGGCCATGCTGGCCGGCACTCCAGCCCCGGAGGACGGATCCGTGGGCGTGTCGGCGTATGAGACCGCCGAACGGCAGGCGCAGCCGGATGTGGCCCCCCTCGACGTGACCTACTGCAAGGCACTGCCGCCCGATTCGTTTGATTTTGTCATCGTCGACGACTGTCACCAAGGGCTCTACGGACAGCGGCGTGCCCTTCTTGAGTACTTTGACGCTCCTGTAGTCGGCTTCAGCTCGACGCCCACGGCCACCGTCTTCGGCTTCTTCAACGGCAACCTGGTCAGCTCCTACACCTACGAACACGCAATCGCCGATGGCGCCGCCGTGGACTACTCCGTCTACGAGGTGCGGTTCGACGACTCCCGGCAGGCGGCGTTCACTGCGCCCAGCGATGCTCCTGATGTGGAGACCAAGGGCTCGCGCCGCGCCCAATACGAGCAGCTGGATGAGGACCAGGCCCACAGCGGGCCCAACGGCCCTGCGCGAGTTGTCGAGTCGGAACAGCTGACTGCGGTAGTGACGGCTTTCCGTGACGCTCTGCCGAACATGTTCCCCGACAGGACACCCCGGGGCGGCGTGGTCCCCAAAACCGTGGTGTTCGCGCAAGACGGCGCGCACGCGGACGAGGTCGTGGAGCGCATCCGCGAAGTGTTCGCCGCCGGGGACACCTTCTGCCAGCTGATCACGCATCGCGATGATCGTGCGGCGCAGCTGCTGCGGGAGTTCAGGACCACACCGCAGTTCCGGATCGCGGTCGTGACGGATCTGATCTCCGGGTTCAGCGACATGCGGGCGATCGAGTGCCTGCTGATCCTGCGCGAGGTGCGCTCCACCGCCTACTACGAGCAGTTGCTGGCCCAAGGAACTCAGCCCATCTCGTCGGCGGAGCTGCGCGCCGTCACCCCGGGGGCGGTCGCCAAGACCCAGCTCGTGGTCGTCGATGCGGTGGGCGCTTCGCGCCACCGCCGGCCGCTCGTGAATGTGACCGACGCAGCCGGACAGGCTGGGCGGGCCGCCTTGGAGCGCCTGCTCCACCGCACGGTGAACGGCCTTGTGACGCCGGAGGAGACGGCTGAACTGGGGGTCAGGCTCGCCCGGCTCATCCCCATGCTGAGTGAAGCGGCCGACGCTGAGATCCGGAAGCTGGCGGGCCTGCCTTTGCAGGAGCTGGTGGCCGGTCTTCTCGACTCGGTCGACCCGGATCACCTGGCGCAGCTGCGCCAGGTGGGAGGCGAAAGGGCCGTCGAGGACGGCAGGCGCGAGGCTGCCGCCGCGCTCGCTGAGACACCTGCACTCCGGGAGGCACTGCTCAGCCTCTACGACCGGCCAGCCGTATCGCAGGTGACGGCATCCAACAGGCAGCGCCGGCGGGCGGAGGCGGTTAGTCGGCGTCTGACCGCGTTCACGCGGCAGGCCGGGCCCTTCACACCGGCTCAACTGTGGTGGATTGAGAACATCGCGGACGCGATGGCCGCGGCCCGATTCGACCCCAGGGACCTCGACGGCGTCCCCTTCTCGGGGCGCGGCGGCACGGACGGATTCCTGGGCATCTTCGGGCCCGACGCCGCGGTTGACCTCCTGGGCGAACTGCGCAGGGCCCTGGCTTGAAGAATGACTTGCCTGCCGGCTGGAGGGTCGTCCGGCTAGCCGACGTGCTGAGCGAACCGCTAGTCAACGGCCGGTCTCTGCGCCCTGGTGAGAACGGCTTCCCCGTACTACGGCTGACGGCACTTCGGGCAGCCACAGTGGACTTCACCCAGTCCAGGAGCGGCGACCGGAGCGAAGACGGGAGCGCACTGTTGCTGGCCGAACATGGGGACTTGCTGGTCGGCCGGGTCAATGGCTCGCTGTCCCTGGTCGGCGAGGGCGCGTTGGTGGACGAGCCCCCGACCCCCACGACATTCCCCGACACCATGATCCGAGTGCGTGTGCGTCACAGTGCGGTCGACCCGCGCTACCTCGCACACCTGTGGAAGTCGCCGATCATGCGGCGCCAGATACAGGCTCGCGCCCGCCAGGGTGGCGCAGCGATCTACCGGATCAACCAGCGTGACCTGGCCGACGTCCTGTTGCCCCTTCCTGGCCTTGCCGAGCAGCGTCGGATCATCGGCCTGCTGGAGGAGCACATCGCCCGCATCGACGCCATCACCATCCGCACTGGCAACGCACTCGACCATGCCGACGTCCTGAGCCGCACCCTGACCGCGCGGGCGGGGCTCGGCCAGCTTTCCGGCACTGCTTACACACCCGCGGGCCTGCCCCCGGCCGGCACCAGCGACGGCACGCTTCCCCACCTGCCCGCGCACTGGCGATGGGCCCGCCTGGAAGACATCGCCGAGGTCACACGCGGCATCACCACGCCCAGCAAGCAGCAGTGGAATCCCGCCGACGTGGACGTTCCCTGCCTGCGGGTCGCGAACGTGCAGCGCGGCCGGCTGGACCTGGACGACGTACGCACGGTCCGGCTGCCCGCACCGCGGGAGCAGGCAGCCCGCCTCCAGGCAGGCGACGTGCTGCTGACGGGAGGCGGGTCCCGCGACACTCTGGGCCGCGGCTGGATCTGGGAGGAGCAGTTGCCCCAGTGCGTACACCAGAACCATGTGTTCCGCGCCCGGATCACCAGCCGGCAGCTGCACCCCAAACTGCTGGCCTGGCACGCCAACGGCTTCGGCCGCCAGTGGTGCGAACGCAACGCCACCCAGGTCACGGGGCTGGCGTCCATCAGCCTGGGCAAGATCCGGCTCATGCCGGTGCCCGTCGCGCCCGCGGAAGAGCAGCACCGGCTGGTCGCGCTGGTCCAGGCCCACACCGCGGCCCTAGAGGCGGCGGCCGCGGCGGCCGAACGCGCTCTCGTTGTGGCAGGCCGACTGCGATACAACCTCCTTGAACGCGGCTTCACCGGTCACCTGTCCCATCCGCTCCCTCCGTCCGGGCAACAGGAGTCTGTGCTGTGAACCCCACTGTCTCGTCCCGCCCCGGGCACGACCAGGACCTTGTAGAGCTCCTGTGGTCCTTCGGCGGCGCACTGCGAGAAGACGGGATCTCGGGCCTGGAGTACGTCGAGCAGCTCTCCTGCCTGATTCTCCTCAAGCGCGCCCACGAACAACGCCACCGCCCGCTCAACCCGCAGGACGTGCTCGGCCACGACGCCTGGGGACAACTCCTGTCGTCGGCCCGCGACCACCAGGGTCTGCTCTACGAACAGACTCTGGCTCGCCTCGCCTCCCGGCCCGGAACGCTCGGGATGCTCTTCCGCAGGGCACAAAACCGCATCCCGGGCCCGGCCAGCCTCCACCGCATGATCGACCTGGTTGACCGGCGCCACTGGTCCGCAGGCGACAGCGGCGCCATCTTCGAGGCGTTGTTGACCCGCTCGAGTGCGGACCGGAAGACCGGTGCAGGCCAGTACTTCACACCCCGGCCGCTGATCGAGGCGATCGTCCAGTGCGTCCAGCCCGGCATCGACGACACGATCACCGACCCGGCCTGCGGCACCGGCGGCTTCCTGATCAAAGCATTCAACTACCTGATCGACAACTTTCCTCCGGGTGTCACCTCGGCCCAACGGACGCGGCTCAACGAGGGCGCGTTCTTCGGCACCGAACTCGTCGACGCCACGGCGCGGCTGGCCGTGACGAACCTCGTGCTGCACGGAATCACCCGGGCTGACGCGGCCAACCCCTGCGTCACCGTGGGAGATGCGCTTGCCCGCCCGCCGGTGCGGCGCGCGACGCTGGTCCTCACCTCGCCTCCGTTCGGCCGACGCTCCACCAGCGAGGCGCCCTACCGGGAGGACTTCTGGACAGGAACCACCAGCACGCAGCTCAACTTCCTCCAGCACGTATACAGCCTGCTGGAGACCGACGGCCGGGCAGCCGTCGTGGTGCCCGACAGCGTGCTGTTCGAAGGAGGGGCCGGCGAGCTGATCCGACGCCGTCTGCTGACCGCGTGCGACGTGCACACCCTGCTCCGCCTTCCCACGGGCGTCTTCTACGCCACCGGCCTCAAGGCCAGCGTCCTGTTTTTCGACAAGCCCGACCCACGGCCGGACGGTAGCCCATCGACGAAACGGCTATGGGTGTACGACCTGCGCTCCCAGAACCCGGGGCCGGCCAAGACCACGACGCTTGCCCGCGCCGACTACGGCGACTTCGTGTCCGCCTACCGGCCCGGGCGGCCCCGCGGCGAACGAGTCGAGACACCACACTTCCGGCCCTTTGCCGTGGAGGACTTGCTCGCCAGGCACAGCGTCAACCTGGATCTTCAGGTTGCCGACCCCCCAACCGAGCCCTTCATGCTGGAGGAGCCCGAGACCGACCTACACCGCATGGCCGAAGAGATCACTGCTGAACTGAGTGCGGCATTGGCCGAGTTCGCTGCCCTGGCCGAAGCGCTGCGCCCGTACGGCGTGCACGGAGGCGGACCGAATCCGGAGGCGGAGCGGTGAACTCGACCATAGGCGCCACGACCGGAGGGATGACGTGCGGCTTCTGCGACTGAGCCTTCCCTCCTACCGGGGACTGCACCACTTCGAGCTGGATCTCACGGGCGCCCTCGACGGCGGCCACGCCATCGCCACACTCATCGGCCCCAACGGCGGCGGCAAGTCGCGGGTCCTGCGCGCGCTCGCCGAGATCTTCGGCGCCCTCCACCGGCCAGGGCACCGTGCGGCCTTCGCCTTCGAGGTCCACTACGTCGTGCACAACACGACCGTCCGGGCCGTTCAGACCTCGCCCGAAGCCTCCCCCAAGCTGACTGTGACCGGTTCCGGGCACCGGGCGACGCGCGTGGGCCGCGCAGACTGGGCGCAGTATCTGCCCGATCACGTCTTCGGCTACCAGGCGCACTCCCAGGCCCCCTGGACAAGCGAGTTCGACCAGCACCGCCGCTTCGCCGCACGCCGCATCAGCGAATGGCGCCAGCAGTGGATGAGGGAATTCGGTGAGTGGCGCGCGGACCACTCACCGGAAGAACTAGAGCTGTGGACAGAGCAGCTCATGCTGCCCATCAGCTGCCCCCTATACACTCCCGTGTTCCTGTGCACCCCCGCCCACCTGCCACTGCTGTTACTTGCACAGACCACCCACTGGTCCGACTCGTTCGGCAACTATCTACGTCGCTACTCCTACATCCAGCGCGTGGCCTCCGCGGTCCTGCGGATCAGGGCACCCCGTGCCGCACGCCTTCCGTACCTGGCCGCGCTTCCGTACTGGGGGCTGGGCGGGCCCGCCCGCACCCTGTTCGCGGCCGCCGCCGAGTCCGGCCGGTTTGGCCTCATCCCCGACGCCGACCCGGTGAACGGGGCCGGAAGCCCCTCCGACGGGTTCCAAATCGTCCTGGGCACCTCCGAGGACGTCCGTGCCTTCCGCAACCTCTTCGACAGCGACCTGTCAATGTTCGGCCTGCTGGCCACCCTGCTCGACGCCGGCTACCTCACCGTCGACGTCCGCTTGGACAAGGGCGACGCGCTCACGCTCGGCCTCGACGACCTGAGCTCGGGCGAGGAGCAACTCCTGACCATCTTGGGCCTGCTGAGACTGCAGCGGGCGCATGAGTCACTCTTCCTTCTGGACGAACCCGACTCGCACTTCCACCCCGAGTGGAGCCGGCGCTGGTACTCCTCCGTGCGCAACGTGCTGGGACCGCATCACGACTCGCAGTTCCTCACCGCCACCCACGAACCGCTCCTGGTGGCCAACATGACCCGCGCGCAGATTCGCGTTGTCACCACCGATGACGAGGGCCAGGCCACCGCGGTGATCCCCAGGGCCAACCCGCGCGGACAAGGCGCCGGCGGCTTGCTGACCACCGACCTGTTCGGTCTGCCCACCCAACTAGACGAGCACACTCAGGAACTGATTAACCGTCAGTACGAGCTGCTCCCAGAGGCGGAAGGCGACCCGGTCAAGCAGGCAGAACTCCGCGACGTCACCGCCCAGCTCGACACCATGGGCTTTCCCACCTCCGACCGCGATCCGCTCGTGGCGGCTTTCCTCGCCGAGCTCCACCGCAGACGCATCGCCCTCGTCGAGGCCGCCCGGGGCCCCAACCCCCCATCGCCCGAAGAACTGCAGTCCCTGGTTGCCGAGTTGTTCGACGAGCGCTTCTCGTCGATGATCTGACGCCGATGAGACATGTGGACATGAGCGGGCTCACCGCCCCAGCGGCATGGACCGCCAAGACCAAACGCACCCTGGACGCCGTGAGGGCCGCGATGGCCGGCAACACCGAGCGCACTTTCACCGCGCACTGGACCGAAGACGCCGTACGCGACCAATTGCTCGAACTCGTCGGCAGCAAGTGCTGGTACTGCGAGACCCTCATCTTGCGCGCGGACGTCAACGTCGACCACTTCCGGCCGAAGTCCAAAGTACTCGATGTGCCCGGCCACCAGGGCTACTGGTGGCTGGCCTACGAGGTGTCGAACTACCGCGTCGCTTGCAAGCACTGCAACAGTGGCGGAGCCAGGTTCAACGGTGTCCCAGAAGGCCTCGCCAAAGGCACCCAGTTCCCGCTCTTGGCCGGCACGCGCGCCCGTCACCCACGCGACGACCTGAGCCTGGAACAGCCGCTGCTCCTGGACCCAGCCCGCAGAGGCGACCCCGACCTGCTCGGCTTCGACACCGCTGGCCACGCCCGGCGCAGTAACGCCCCCTACTCGCAGGCCGAGACGGACATCGGATTGTGCCGTGCCGACGAAACCATACGGATCCTTGCGCTCAACGACTCCCAGATCATCAAGCAACGCAGCCACCTCATGCAGGAGGTCGGCGTGCTCGCCCGCCTCGGGGACGCGCCCGGTGTCCAACAGCTGATCGACGCGAAGGTGGGGCCCCAAGCGCAGTGGAGCTCGGCAGCTGCCGCCGCCCTGGCCCTGCAACGCGCCTGCAACCGGCCCTTCGCCGCGCCTGCCAAGCCGGCAACGACGCCCGGCGGCACACCGGTCATCGACCCGGCACGCTCGAAGGTCGACCTGCAAGACCTGCTGGAACATCTGGATCCGGACGACTTGGAGGCCGGCATCACGCTCACGGGCCGGCACGACAAGAAGGTGCACCATGCAACCTTGAACAGCGAGGGCCAGATCGAAGTCCTGGGGCGTCCCTGGCGTACCCCGACCACCGCGGCCAGGGCCGCGACCGGCAGCAACAAGATCGACGGCTGGGAGTTCTGGCGGCTGACCATCGCCGGCATGGAGCAGACCCTCGCTGATTTCCGCGCCAAGCACTTCCCACCCATAGCACCGGCCTGAGCGGCGGGTGTCGGCAGTGAGGACGATGACGTGGCTCTCCTTGTTTGCTGCGTGATCCCGCGCATGGACGGCGCGCAGCGCACACTCAGAAGAGACCCATTCCAGAGCTCTTCGTTACGAACTGGTGCCACCCGGCATGGGTGACACCAGTCGAGCCGCAATCTTCACACCGCCCAATCAGTCATCGTCATCATCTGACTCGAAAAGCATTCCTGCATACTTGCTCCAGTCGGATCGCATATTCTTCACCCTATTTCGTGATCTCTCACTGGGAGTTTCATCTTCCATGCGAGCCCACGAGAAGAGGAGAAGCTTGAGAACCGTCGATGCCTCCTCATCCCCCCGCTCTATGATCTTGCTGATCGAAGAACCCACGGGATGTTGAGTGTTCACGCCTACTTGGAGAAGGCCAGGAAGGCTCTCCACGAAGAACATCTCGGGGCCCGACCAGCCTCCCGACACAAATCGGACGTACTGGGCGTCTTTATTGTTCGACTCCCGCTCCTCGCCCAGGACTGTCCGCGGCTCATTCGGCCCCTTCCGATCATGTTCACCATTCGCGGCCGACGGCTTCGGGCGTTCCGGCCCAGTCCCCGAGCCGGGCGGCGGCCCGGCAGCGAGGACTGGCTCGGGTTGGGGTTTGGCCTGATCAGGCCCAGGCCAGGCGCTACTTGGGATATCGTCGATCAGCCCCTGAAGCGGAGGCTCTGAATTTCCCTCGCCGTAGTGTACGGGAACCCAGAGCTGGCGGACATATTTTATCCGGTCCGCCGTCACATCTTCTCGCGCAAGCGAGATGAGGACGCCTATCAGGGATTCCCATCGGAGCCAGCCGGGAAAAGCCTTTCCTGTGAGCATATTGGCTACAGACTGATGTGAGATTTCATCTCTTGAGAAGGGTGAATTTGATACTTCTTTGCTGATCCTGCGCGTGCTTGGACAACCAGCTCCTCGATAGAGCTCGTGCACTGCTTCAAGCAGTCTCCGATGCGGTCCGGGCTCAAGCTCGGACTCCGATGGCATGGCAATGCGTCTAGCCCTCCCGCCCACCATTCCCCCTCCGGTCTATAGGATCTCTTTGGACTTCACGGCTTCATGAGGTCCTCTGTCACGGCCCTTGCAATTCCTTCAGCGATAGCCGCCCCCAAGGCAATGATGACCTTGAGAATGACGCTTTGCTTCTGCTCCGGCTCGGAGCCATCTGACGCTTCCCGCTTGGGGCTGGTGTCCATGGATCCAGTCTTGGGCTGCCGCGTGAGCGGCTACGCGGAACTGGACGAAACTTGACGGAAATTTACATGGGAGAACTAAAGGGCATGGACATGGCTAGTTCACCTCCCAGCCGATCGCGAGGGGCACTGTATGGGGCCGTGTCATGACAGGGCGCGCTGACGAGCTTCCTAGCAGCTGCCCTACGGCGGCCTGCTCGCACCACGGCCCAGCGATACCTCCACCCCTACCGTGTCGACTTCATCGGGGCGGCGACGTCCTCAGCCCCCACTCGCAGCCGGACGCAATACCGCGCCCGTCAACCCGAACCCGAAACCCCCGTCCGCCGCCTTCGCCTCGTTCGCTAACGCCTGGGTGGGCGGCTCGCCCCGGCATGTGCCGCCGCCCACCCACTCGTCTACTACGGTCGTCCGAGCGGGAACTGACTCCAGTGCGTCCGCGACACACCAATCAATCCCTCATTGCAGGAGCGACGTGAACAGGAACAGCAAGGCCTTTCAGCGGGCCCTCGGCCAGACTCTCGCCGAGCTGGCCTGCCGAGGCGTCACTGTGGGGCCCAACAGCGTCGCCGACGCGATCGAGCACAACATCACCACCGTTTCCAAGCAGCTCCGTATCCAGGAACAGGCGGCGTGGGAGCATTTCGACGCGGCCCGGCTCGCCGACACGATCGCCGAGCAGATGAACCCTCTCGAACCGGACCTGGCCGGCGGCCAGGCCCCTTTCCCTCCGATCGACAACCCCGAACTGGCCATGATCCTCGCTGGCGTACCCGACGCGTTGGCCGAGAGCGGCGGCGACCTCTACGCGGTGATCCTCAACGTCGCGGTGAACGCCTGGATGGCTGGCCATCTCCACGGCGAGGACGGCTGCGCCGGCTGCAGCTATCGTGGCGAGACCGGACACAACTGGCAGGCCCGGATGGACGCCATCACCACCGCCCAGCCGGACATCATCAAGTGGTTCGACCGTGATACCTGGACGGAAGCCCTTGAGAACGTCGGCTACACCGTGGAACGCCGCTAAGTGAAAAGGGCCCTGTTGTAGGCGTACTCGATGGCCCGCTGGTCCGTGCACTCCTCTTCGCCATCGAAGTCGATGCCGTAATCAAGGTCATCGGCGATGGCTCGGGTACGACGCAGCGCCTGGTACTTCTGGTTCTCTTCACGGCGCATGTGCGCCTCCTCTGCGGCCGTGCAGCCGTACCAGTGACCGGCCCGAGTGCGTTCCCGGTCCCATCGTCGCTGCTCCCGCTCCTTGAGCCTCGGGTTGTTGTCCACGAGACGCTGACGGGCGTCCAGCCACGCCTGCTGTCTGGCTGGAGCAACGCCGCATTGCTGGAGAAAGGCTTTCAGGAGGTCCTCGCTGGGCATCCGGGGCTTCTGCTTGGTGTCGAGGACGCGGTCGAGGGTGCTGTGCGGGAGCCGACCGCCAGCGCCCTCTTCGAGCGCACGGGTGGAGGGCTTCCCGGCTTGCAAGTGGATGTAGCGCATGGCTGTGCGCAGTTCGTTGACGGTGTTCACCATGCAGGGGGACAGTCTTCTGGGGGGATCGGGTTCAGCGTCCCATGCTGCGGCCCGGGCGGCCTTCAGGCGAAGTGAGAGCAGCTCGTTCGGGTCCGCCTCGCAGGCTTTGGCGAACGCGGTGACAACCTGCTCGGTAGGGATACAGGCGCCGCTGGCCGCGCTGCGGAGCGCGGCTGGACTGTAACCGTTGGCGCCCGGCTGCTTGCTGAGCTCCTGGTAGGTCCGGCCCGCAGCCGCCCGAAGTTCGCGCAGTCTCGCAGCCACGACCCGCAGGTGCCTTCCGCTGGTTGCAGGAATCTCCTTTTCCGGGCGTCCCATGGCGGCCGTCACGCGGTCCGAGGCGACGCCGCACGCCGGGCGGCTGCGCGTCGTCGGGCAGAGAGCCGCACCATCGAGGTGATGATCGGCAATGCGCTACTGGCGGCGGCGACCGCCTGCCGAACCGGCAGGTTGAACGCGGCGAGCACTGCGACCACCAGCACGACCACGATGATCACGACGTGCTTCGAGTCCGGGACCAGTCGCCGGGGCCGCTCCTCAGAGTCGACGCAGGCCGAGCGGACGGGATGAAAGTTGAGCATGCCGAAGGATCTCCTCGTCAGGGTGAGCGGGAGGCGTGGTGACAAACCACAGCTAATGGCAGCTGACTTCACTGCTTGACGGTCTGTCGGCTGCGGACCCAACGATGCCAAGGATCCAGCCAGTGGGGCCAACTCGAGAGTTTCGTTGATTCGTTTCTGCCCACGTACGTCTCGATCCTGCGTGATAGCTGCGACAGGAATGGCCGCAGGCGTGATCAGGTACGACGGCGTCAGTTGTTGCCAGATCCGCCCCAATCTTCCTGTGCTCCCGCCCTGGCCGCCGCCCGCACGCCGTAGGCCCGGCCATGAATTCCCAGGGCCTGGCCTGTGCCACCTGGCTAAACTCCCCGGCAACTGATCCAACAGGGGAACTCCATGTGGAAGCAGGACATCGGGACGTTTCCGGTCCGTCTAGAGGAGCAGGGGGACGAGTGGGTCCACCACTTGGGCCTTGCTCTCATTGGCCGCCCAGACCTCACGCTGTTCACAGAGGGGGAGATCGAGATCGCTCCGGCCCCCTACGGGCCGGTGACCAGTAGGCTCGTGGTCGGTCTCTGCGAGGACGGCATCGCCTGCACGGTTGTCGGTGACGGCGAAGCGACACCAGGCCAGGTCAAGCCATGGCAGGACGCGGCCAGAGTCGCGACGGCCGCGCTCGGCAAGAGTGACCGCGTCATCATGTGGGAAGCCATCATCGGCACCACGCCATACGCTCTGCCAGATGACCGAGTCCTGGGGGGCATCCTGAGCCTGGGGCCAGTGCTGCTGACCCCTGGTGGCGTCCGCATGCGCGAATACGTCACCCGCCACGAGTACGTAGCCGACGGCAGGCTCGGCGTCCGCCACAGCTTCCCGCTGATCGCCAGCGGCACCGTCCATAGCTACGACTGGTACGCCGCCCGGCCGCTCGCCGAACGCGAGTTGCACCTGACATGCGCGTTGCTGTCGTTGGTCACCGCGAGGCTCTGGAAGCGCCGCGGCACTCCCAGAGCCCGCACGGGCGACCGGGAGCCACTCCGTGTGCCAGCCTGCGCTGGCCCCACTTGGACAGTTCCCCACCTCGACGGGGAAGGCCCGTGGACCGAAGAGATCCCACCCGGCACCAAGAGCTTCGACCTCCCGCCCTGGCTCGACCATGCTCGCCAGGCGCTGGATGCTGACCCCGGACTCACCACCGCGATCCTCGCGCATTACGAGGCCATGAACTTGCACGACTGCCATCCTTCCGTCGCCCACCTCGCGTACGTGGCAGCGATCGAAGGCTTCGGGGCCCGTTTCGCCGCCCCCACCCGGTGCGACTGCTGCGCACGTTGCACCAGGGAGAAGGGCTTCGCCACGAAACGCTTCCAGAAGGCGCTGAAGACCGCCATGACCCAGCGAGAGGTGAGGCACCTAGCCGCCATCGCCTACCACTTCCGCTCGAGGACCGGGCACGAGGGCAGCCTGTTCGGCACCGAGACCACTTTTGGCTACGAGGATTGGCGTTGGTTCTCCATCCCGGACGAGGTGCTCTTCAACGCAACCTTTCTGGACGAGATCTGCAAGGCCAGTCGCCAGGTACTTACCAAGGCGCTCAGGACAGCCAGCGAGCAGTGGTCCGACAGGCCCGCCGCCCCGAACGCGCCGGCCTAGCTGTACTGACCCGTGAGGTTGGTGACGCGGCTGACGGGAGGCTTTCCCTGGAGCGCGGTGTGTCCGCGGTGGTGATTGTAGGTGTGGAGCCATCCAGGGAACGCGTCACGTCGCTCCTGCTCGGTGCGGTAGGGCCTGGCGTAGGCCCACTCGTCGAGCAGGGTGCGGTTGAAGCGTTCGACCTTGCCGTTGGTCTGCGGCCGGTAGGGACGGGTGCGCTTGTGCGCGATCCCGCTGGCCGCGAGGGCGTCGCGCCACAGCCGGGAGCGGTAGCAGGAGCCGTTGTCGGTCAGCACGCGCTGGACGGTGATCCCGGCCCGGGCGAAGAACTCACTCGCCCGGGTCCAGAACGCCGTGGCGGTCTCCTTGCGCTCGTCGGCGAGGATCTCGCTGTAGGCCAGACGGGAGTGGTCGTCGACGGCGTTGTGCAGGTAGCCGTAACCGGCGCCGGAGCTGTTCTTCTTCCCGACGGGACGGCCCAGCACCCGGTGGCCGCCACCGTCGGGGATGTTGCCGAGCTTCTTGATGTCGACATGGACCAACTCGCCTGGCGCGCAGTGTTCGTAGCGTCGTATCGGTCGGCCGGTGGCGCGGTCGAGGTGCGCGAGGCGGGCGAGACGGTAGCGGGTCAGCACGCGGTGCACGGTGGCCGGGTTGAGCCGCAGGAGGTAGGCGATGCGGGCCGGTCCCCAGCGTCGCAGGACGCGGACCTTGATGATCCGCCGCTCGGTGCGGGTCGGGGTCCGACGCGGGCTGCGGTGCGGCCGGCTGGACCGGTCGCCCATACCAGCCTCGCCGAGCGTGCGGTAGCGGTCCGCCCAGCGCTTGGCCGTGGTCGGCGAGACCTGGAAGCGCTCGGCGGCCCGCCGAAGCGGCCAGCCGTCCTCGACCACGCAGCGGGCCAGGCGCAGGCGTCCGGTCTCGGTCAGCGGTGCGTTACGGTGTGGCATGAGGGCCTTTCTGGTCGCCGGTGCAGATGTCGCAATCCACACCTGGCCAGAAGGCCCTCACTCATTTCAAGATCACCCGACCGTGAACCCCGTCACCAACCTCCGTGGTCAGTACACCTAGCCAGCTCCGACATCGTGATCCTCAACGCGCCACCAGATCGCTGGCGGGGGCAGTTCTCTGCTGCTCCGTCAGGTCACGCGCATGAGGCGCCCAGCTAACCGCAAGGCGCCCGGAACGGGAGAGCCGGGTCACGACCTCTGAGCAAGGCTGCTTGCTGAGGGATGTGCAGCTCCGAGTCCGACGACATCGGGCCGTTCATCGAGTAGCTCTTGCGTGGCGCGGTAGCGGCCTGGCAGTTCCGTCGTGCCGAGTCGGAGGGCGCGATAGGTTGGGTGACGCAAGGTCAGATTTGGCTGAGGGGGTACGGGATGACGGGTATCGAAATCGCGGTGGGCTACCTATTTGCGTGGGCTATCCGCAAGGCAAGCCGGGTCGGCGACCGGGTAGACGCGGAGGTCGACTACGTCCTCGATGAAGGGATGAACCGCCTGCACGACCTGGTGAGCGGGAAGCTCGGAGAGGATCCGGCACTGCGCAAGCTGGCCGAGGAGGCAGAGGCGGGGCAGGACCAGCTCAGTAACCGCACGGGCGATCGGGTCCGGCTGGCGCTGGAGGAGGCTGCTGAGCAGGACCCTCAGTTCGCCGGAGCGTTGGAGGGGCTTATCGAGGAACTGCACGCGCTGGACCGCCCCGCTGGAGCGACAGCGGGCTCGGTCAGCAACACCATTAGTGGCGGTACTCAGTACGGGCCGGTGCTGCAGGGGCGGGACTTCTCCGGCCTGTCCTTCACGCAGCCGCCCATCGCCAGGCCGGCGGTCGGTGCCAGCGAGGATGCGGCGTCTGGGCAGGGCTGAGCCATGACGCGGGGGACGACGAGCACCCCTGGAGGCGAGACGCACGACCGGGTCGCCAACCGAATCGCGGACGGCGTCGACTTCCAAGTCGTCATCCACGGCGAATCTCGCTGTGCACCTGCCGGCGCCGATCAGGTCGACCCTGTCTGGCCTGCTCAGCCCCCGCAGCCGCATCACCAGCCGCACCGAGCTTGTCGAACGGCTGATGAGCAGCCTCGCTCCTGACGCCGACGAAGGCTCGCCGGCGGGCAAAGGACAGCAGTGGTGATCGCTGTGACGAAGCTGTCTGGCGTCGGCAAGATCGAAGTGGCCGTCCAGACCGCGGCCCTGGAGCTGAAGGCCCCTGGCGGGTTCCCCGGTGGGTAGGTTCGAGGAGGCCATCGAGGTCACACGCAGGCCGCCAGCATCTTCCGCGAGGCCGGCGATCAACGCAACGAAGATGAAGCACTGAAGAACCTCGAGATGTGCCGGGGTAGGGGACGTTCGGTAAGGTCGCGTCAAACTGCGGCCCTACCATCGATGCGAGGTGGTGCCCGTGACAACTTCAAATGAAATCAATGACGGCATCTTCTTCAATGCGGTCATCCAGGGACGTGCAATCACGGTTCAACTACCACCGTCAATCGCGCCTGCCCTTAGCGGGCTACCTTTGCGCTCGCGAACGTTCGCAGGGCGCTCCCAAGAGCTCAGCTCTCTACTCGATCAACTGGATCCGAGCACGCGGCAGACGACAAAGTTTGCTGCCGTTGTAGGCATGGCAGGGGTGGGAAAAACTGAGCTTGCTCTGCAGGCAGCTGCGGAGGCTGAGAAAAAAATCGGCTGGTTTCCTGGCGGGGTACTCTTCATTGATCTCTTTGGCTACGATAGTGAGCGATATCTGTCACCCGAACAAGCACTGGGCTCGCTGCTCCTTGCCCTCGGAATTCCAGGCGATCAAATTCCGTCGGACCTAGGAGATCGGACGCGCTTCTACCGGTCGATACTATCAGCCTACGCCAGCCGGGGTAAGAATATCTTGCTAGTGATCGACAACGCTTCCAGCGATAGGCAGGTCGAGCCACTGTTGCCATCGCACGACGGTGGAGCAGCTATCATTACTTCTCGCCATTCACTAGGCGTAGGTGCGCGCACCTTTGATCTAGGGGTTCTTGAGCTATCAGCCTCGGTCGAGCTTATTCAACGAGTCCTGTTCCAAGCCCGCGGAGAAGACGACTCACGAGTCGTCCGTGAACAGGAGCAGGTCCATGCTCTGGCCAAACTTTGCGGCAACTTGCCTCTAGCGCTGCAGATCTGTGCAGCCCTTCTTGCCGATTCCCCGTCCCGACCTCTCTCTTCTCTCGTCCAAGCGCTTTCAGTGGCCCACACAAGGCTTGACCGTCTTAAGCGCGAGGACCGCGCCGTTCGGGCAGCCTTCGAGCTCTCATACCGCCGGCTGAGCGAGCACCAGGCCCGTGTTCTTCGGTTGCTGCCGCTCAATCCAGGACCAGATATCGCCTCCCGCTCTGCCGCGCACCTCACGGGCGACCCGAATATCGAAGTCATCCTCGAGGATTTGGCCCGCGCCCACCTGATTGAGCCCGGCGCAACATGGGGACGCTGGCGGCTGCACGACCTAATTCGCCTCTACGCCGACGAGAAGGGGAAGGAGCATGCCGAACTAGACGAACGTGACTTCTCGCTGGAGAAAATCCTATACTTCTATCTCGTCACGACGACCTCGGCCAACCTAATCCTGAGGGAACGCACTGGACACGGAGAGGATGAGACTGAAGCCCTCACATGGCTCGAGGAGGAGCGACCGAACCTCGTGGCTGCCGTCCAAACCGGCCACGAAATCGGAGCTGATCTCGCCGTTGCACTGGATCAGTTCTTTCATCTACGTCGTTATTTCGACGATTGGATCGCCGTCAATAAGTCGGCACTGAAGACGCTCCGGCTGCAGAGCGATTTGCGTCGCGAGGGCTGGGTGTTGAGCAGCCTCGCGCAAGTCCTCTATCACGTTCGACGCTTTAGTGAAGCCCTCGAGATCAGCAAAGAGGCACTTGATGTCTGCCAGAGGTCGGGCCATCGCTATGGCGAGGTAGCAGCCCTGAACGCGTCGTCACAGGCTTTGTACCACCTCGGTAGATATCGAGAGTCGGTCGAGGCCGGCCTCAAGGCCGCAACAATCCTCCGTGAGCTTGGCGACCCCGAAGAGGCTAAGGCTCTCGGCAGTCTCGCACTAGCACTTCAAGAGCTAAACGTCCATGAGGCGATTCAGCTCCATAAACATGCTGTCTCGGACTGTCAGGCCCGGGGGGACCGCCATGGGGAAGCTGCAATGCGAAACCTTCTCGGAATGGCACTGAGGAAGGCGGGGAATTTTAGCGAGGCAGCGGAGGAGCACCGGGCTGCTGCTAACTTCTTTCAAGAGTTCGGAGATAGCCATGGCGAGGCCGCGGCGCTCGGCAGCTATGGCCTAGCACTGCAGGATTCGGGGCGCCATGCAGAGGCCATCGAAGCGCATCGGCGAGATGTGCAACTCTGCGAGGAAACCGGCGACCGCCATGCGCTGGCTGAGGCCCTAGACAATCTCGCGCTGGCCCTTCGAAGAATCGGGCAGGCAGACGAGGCTGTCGCCGTTTATCGCCAGGCAGCCGCAATATTCCGGGAGATGGGGGATCTCTCTATGGAAGGTATGGCGCTGGGTGGCTCGGGACGGGCCCTCGAGGAGGCGAGGATGCCTGACGAAGCCATCCATGCGTATCGCGAAGCCGTGAATTCTTTTCGCGCCGCAAACGATCTAGAAAACCTGCTTATGGCTCTTGAGGCCCTCGGGATTACACTTCTGAAAGCCGGGCTAAATGAGGAATCCGATGAGGTCCGAGAAGAATTCCTAGCCCTCCTCTACTCAGTCCAGGACCCTCACTAATCCCGACGCCCACCGGAAAGCAGGATCTGCATCCGGCGATTTCGGATCGTGGTTGACTCCTATTGGCGTCAACCACGATCCACGGACAACCTATAGCCACTCAGGCGTGCCGATTCCGAGCACCTCTATGCCCTGGCGGAAGGTCTGGCCCCTGGCGCGCGCCGTCGGTCGTGCGCTCTTCCGGGGCAGCGGCTCCCGCTATGCATGTCCGTTCAATTCGCGGAGCGCGCCAGGATGGGCTCAGGTCATGCACCAGCCGGAGTCGCATCCGCTGTCGTCCGACTCTTCTGGCCGGCTCTCCGGTTGGGCGGGGATTGCTTCGGTGAGGGGACGGCCGTACCGGGTGAGGTACACGGAGTCGCGTCCAAGGGCGGCGCGGTGGCGGTTCACCATCTGCTCAACCGCGACGGACTTGGCGAAGAGCTCGGGTTCGTTCTGGCGCTGTTCCCTCCAGGCCGCCACGGTACGGAAGGGACAGAAGAAGCACGAACTCTTGGGCGGGACAGGCAGACCCGCGCCCTCGATGATCTGCTCGCAGTCGCTGCGACGGAGCCGCAGGTCGAGCAGGGGGTATTCGACCTGCTCGTGCGGTTCGCTCCGTCGACGGTTGGCTCTATGGATCTCGTCGAGGGAGATTCCGATGCCGACCGTAGCGGGTTGGTTCGCTGTGGCTCCCTGCCTACGGAGCCATCGGCCGATGACCTTAATCTTGAAGTCGGCCGTGCAGGACCGGCGTCCGGGCGCGCCGTTCGCCATTCTGACCGGGATCGGGATGGATCTCGCCTCCGGTCTGGCGAGCCTGTCCATGAGGGTCTCGGTGGAGCCGTCACGGCGGGTCCGGTACAGGTGGTGGAGTTCGATACCCGCGCTTGCCGCGAAGGGCGCCGCGACGTCGCGAATGTAGGCGAGGGTGGCGGGGTGTTCGCTATCGTCCCCAACATTGGCGAACAGGAAGGTGCTGTAGTCGATCTCACCCTTGGCCGCGAGGACGAGGAGGGCGGTGGACTGTACGCCACCCCCGTAGGAGATCACCTTCAGAAGCGGATCTGGTTCGCGCTGACCAGTTGCTTGGTTGGCGTCATGGGCTGGCGTTGTATGCGTCCGGGCGTGGTGTGACATGAGGTCCCTCCCTGTGGCAGCCTAACTCTCAGATGAGAGACTCTATTGATCAAAATCACCTTAATCAACTGTTCCTCTCACCGCACGGCGCAGAGGTGGGAGATCGGGCACAGGCATGCCGGGCTGCAGTGGGTGTGGGCTACCGCTTGGGGCGGATGACCGTGGTGTGCCCCTCGGAGAGCATCTCGGTGACGAAGGCGACGGCTTCGTCATGCTCGGAACTGGTGAAGCTCTGTGCTGGCGGCAAGGGCTTCTTAGGTGATCGTGGTGTGCCTGCGGCCCTGCGTCCACGGGGTTTTTGGGGTTCCCGTTCGCCGGCTTGCAGTCGCTCAACTTCCTCCGAGACGACGATGCGGCCACGCTCGTAAGCATCCGCTGTGATCGTGTCGAGCAGCCAGAGTGGGGACCGGGAGATCACAAGGTCGGCTTCGGCGATCCGCCTGCGATTTCGCCATCGGGAGATCGCCTGCTGATCGGTACCAAGAATCCGTGCGACCTCCTGGATCCCCACGATGATCGGCAGAGATTCGCGCTCCTTCACCCTGCGTCCGCCGGGGACGCTCGCCAGGTACCGGTCGAGTCGTTCCTCAGTGACACGTCGGCCGGCCTGCCCCTCAAGGCCGAGCACGGTGTCCAGCAGCCAGTACGGGTTGCCGGAGGCGAGCAGGTCGGGCTTGGGCAAGATGCCGTCGCTGCGCCACTTCGCTGAGGTCTGGCGTTCGATGCCGAAAAGGTCAGCGATTTCCGTGTGCCCAAGCAGGTACGGGATCGGTGCGGCTGCCATGTCCCGAGTACCTTCTCCGCTTACACAACGCGACGAAGCCCTGATTGTCGCAGGGCGGCACCAAGATATCGCGGTGATCCCCACACGCGCTGGACGATGGCAGGCTTGGAAGTCCCACCTGCCACCGTCCTCGGTGTCCGTGGCCCGCGCGCCGATGCAGACTACGTGATCTCCTTACCCTGCCGGATCTCCCACGGCCCGACGGGCACAAGGTGGACGTCGTCGAAGTAGCTCAGCCAGGCCGCGATGGTCTCAACAGCTCGCTTGGCTTGCTCCGCTGTGAACTCCCCCGTTGCCGCCAGGTCCACTTGTGCATCGGCCAGGTTCATACGACCGGCCTCGGTCAGGGCGCGCAGTTCAGGGATCGTCCGCAGGCGGGCAAGAACAGCTGCTCCGAACGCCTGCTCTTCCAGTCCAGGTGCGACGTCCAGGTGTGCGAGGTCGCGAAGCACGCCGGCCAGTACGTCACTGCCGATATGGCGGTGCCGCCCGTTGTAGACCCGGTAGAGGCGCTCCGGGTTACGGGTCTCAGGCAACCACCGCGTCTGCTGCTCGTCGTGCCCTGGTACAACGACGCGGGGGCCGTCCTCGTCCCGCTGCAGGAGGTTCGCCTGCTCGCGCATCTGCTCGGCCAGCTCGACGGTGCCGGGGACGGTGCTTGCATCGAGCAGCGCGAGCACGTGTTGCACCTGTGGATGAGAGGTGCCGACCTCCACCAGGAGTTCGAGGTTGGGTGCGGGCACTCGGCCGGTGGCTTTGCCGGTGAGGTTGGCAGAGCCTACGAGGCAGCGGTCATCGGCCACAAACAGTTTCGCGTGCAGGTTGTGGCACAGCCGGATGGTGGCACGGCCGTCCAGCTGCGCCAGCTCGGCGATCTCGGGGTCGGAGACACCTGCAGCTACCTCTGCTACCGACCAGCGGGTGACGCACGTGATCTCTTCAACTTCCGCGGGTACAGCACCGAGCGCAGCCTGGAAGACGTCCTTCTTGATGAACGGGGCTACCAGGAGAACGCGGCTGGTCGCAGTGGACAGGAGTTGCGCGATCTGGCGCCAGATGTGATCGGCCGTCACTCGTCATCCTCGTCGTCGGCGTCGCTGGCTCCGAGGAACTCGCTGGCCAGACGGCCCCAGTCCTGGCGCATCCGCTTGGCGCGTTCACGCGGCTTCTCCGGCTGCTCGTCCTCAAAGCGCGCCCAGGAGATCAGGAGGAGCTTGAAGGCGTTGGCAGCAAGGGTGAGGCGTTCGGCGAGTTCTTCGCGGCTCGCGCCGTCGATGTCTCCGTCGAGGACGGCGATCAGATCGCTGTAGACCGGGTGGTCCATGTTGAGGGCGACCTGCAGCATGCCCGGGATGTACTCGACGTTGAAGAAGGCCGGAGAGTCGGGGTTACGGCTGGTGAGGAGCCGAACGTGCTTGCCCTGCGACATCGTCTCTTCGATGATGCGCTGGGCGTCGGACGGGCTGTAACGGTGCGTTTCGACCAGGCTCTCGTACTGGAGCTGCTTGCTCTCTTCCTCGGTGGTCTCCTCCGCGAGCTGGTCGGTCAGGCTTGGCCGGGTCTCGGTGCGCCGCCGCTGGACCGCCACCTCGGCTTGGACCTCGGCCGTTTCGTGCCGCTTGCGGCTGGCCCGGGTTCCCTCGGTCTGGTGGGCGAGTTCGGTGCGCAGCCGGCCGAGGAGCTTTTCGCGGATGTGGTAGACGATCTCGATGAGCGGCAGGCGCGAGTCACCCTCGGCGCGTAGCTCTTCCCGGTACTCCTCCCAGGACAGCCCGGCGGCCTCTTCCCGCCAGTTGAAGTGGGCGAGGCTGGAGAAGATGGTGGCGGACTGCTTGTTGTTGGTGACGCCGAAGACCTCGTCGAGGTCCGGCGGGAAGTCGATCTCGACTCCCCACCAGCGCTCTACCGGGTCGTAGGAGTTGATCCATCCGGTGTCGAGGTCGAGCTCGCGGTCGGCCCGGATGAGGGAGATGCCCAGGTTCTTCGCGGCGTGCTTACCCCAGGGCGTCTCGCCGGGCTTGAGGCTGGGGGCAACGTTGGCGGGCCACGGCTCGTCCTGGACGTCGGTGCGGCGGGCGGCGTCCACGGCCAGTGAGGAGCGGACATAGACCGGGTATTCCTGCCCGTTTGCCGCTCGGACCAAGAACCTCTCTTCCCCCACTTTGCCGGTGTTGCTGGCGCCGAAGGCACGGAACATCGGCTTCTTGTCGAAGGGGGCTGGGGTGGCGCTCGGCGTCATGAGGTACAGCGGGTCGTTGGGGCGGGTGTCTCCGGCTCCAGGCAGCTGGGCCCAGCCGCGCACGGGCACGAGCTTGATCCGCCGGCCCTTCGCGATGAGGCGTCGGTAGATCCGCCCGATCAGGTTCTCGGTGTTGGCGACGGTGGTCTGGGCGCCGCGCCATTGGACCCGCTCGAGCTCGGTCCACTGCACCAGGGTGCCAGAGCGGCCGAGTCCCTCGGACAGGGCCTGCCATTCGTCGGGCACGGCGTCGAGTTTGGGTTCCGGGACCTCCTCGAGGCCCTTGGCGATCTCGTTGAGGTCGAGGTAGGTGTGCAGGGCGTTGTCGGGTCCGTTGGTCCAGGACCAGACGTCCACGCGGTTGCACTGCGAGATGCTCGAGTTGGGCAGGCCGACGCCGAAGCGGCCGATGCCCTTGCGCTGCTGTCGGGTGCCGGCGCCGAAGCGCAAGGACTGCCGGAGGGTCTCGGGGTCCATGCCGGTGCCGTTGTCGAGGACGGCGATCTTCTCGACACGGTAGCGGGAGCGGTGTCCGTTGTGCTCCGTGCCTTCTACGACGAAGAGCTCGACGAGGTCGGCCTCGGCTTCGAGGCCGTTGTCGATGAGTTCGGCGATGGCGTGGGCGGTGGACTTGTAGCCGCTGTCCTGCAAGGCCTTGACCGTCAGATCGGAGGTGACGATCGAGTACTTGGATGTCATCGGGCTTTCCACACGTCCTCCCAGTTGGTGAATGCTTCCGCTACGTCTCCGAAGCCCGGGAGCGCGGGGTCGATCACAGTGACGATGTCGCAGGTGGGGGTGCCGCCGGCCTTCGGGCCGCGGATGACTCGACCGACCATCTGGCTGTAAAGGACCAGGGAGCGGGTCGGGCGTGCAATGACGGCCGCGCTGGCCGCTGGCGCATCGAAGCCGGTGGTCAGGACGCCGTAGTTCGAGAGGACCATTGGGCGGCTGCTGGGCCCCTTGAAACGGGCGATGGCCCGGTCGCGGTGGCGTGGGGAGGACTCGGCGGTCACTTGGTCCGCGTCGAGGCCGAGGACCGACAAGATTGCCACCAGCAGGCGGCTGTGCTCGACGGAAGCTGCGAAGAGGAGGATCCGGCGGTGATCCTGGCTGAGGTCGAGGACGGTCCGTACGACCTGCAGGTTCCACTGCACGTTGCTGGCGAGCCTGGCCATGAGAGTGTCGGGAATGTCGAAGGAGGCGGCGAGGGCCTGCTTGTCTCGGCTGCTGAGCACGGTGCCGGAGTCAGCGGCCACAGTGCGGAAGTGCGGGCGGGCGAGGTAGCCCTGCTCGATGAGGGCGGTGACGGGGTTGTCGTAGCCGTCGATCTCGAGCATCACCTTCTGGCGTGCGAAGAAGTCGGACAGCTTCTCGTCTTCGGTGATGTCGGCCCAAGTTCGGCCGGGAGTTGCCGTGAGGCCGAGCAGGCTGGAGTCGCTACGCAGGGTGAGTGCATCGACGGTTCTGCGGTAGGTCGGGGCGATGGCCTGGTGGGCTTCGTCGAAGGTGGTGAGCGTGGTGCGCAGGCCGAGGCGGTCGAGGAAGGTGGGGTCTGCATTCGCGGCGGCGGTGGCTTTGTCAAGGCCGAGGATCACGATGCCGTCCTCAATACCGTCGAGGTCGGTCGGCGCGTCTCCCCACATCCGCACCACGGAGACCTCTCGGTTGCCGAGCGATGCCCAGGCGTTCTCGAACTCCACTGCCGCCTGCTCCAGGAGCTCACGTCCTCGGGCCAGCCATACAGCGACGGTCGGCTCGTGGCGGCGCAGGTGGTCGCAGATGATGTTCATGCCGGTGCGGGTCTTGCCGACACCGGTGGGCAGGTGCAGCACGACTCGCCGTTCGCCGGAATACAGCAGTCGTTGCACTCGGCCGGCCGCGAGGCGCTGGTGAGGGAAGAGTCCGTAGCGCGGCGTACTGGAGCCGCGGAATGTCGGGGGCGGTTCGGGTGCCCGGTCAACGACGAGGCCGAGAAAGCCGAGGAGCGTGCGGCGCTGCTCCTGTGACCAGGGCAGGGCCGCGAGGAAGTCGTCGGCGGCGTCGGTGGGTGGCTGGCCAAGGCGGTCGACGAGTTCGGTGCGCTTGGCCTGCGGGAGTAGCTGCAGGAACCCGGCGCGCTCGGCCGGGTCGGCGACGAGCCGCTCGGGGGAAATGGCTGATGCCGCGACCCTCCGGAGCACTGCTTCGGTGTCCTGTCCTCGGTGCAGGAGGTCCAGGAGGTCGCAGGCATGCTCGCCGAGGAGGTTACGGATATAGGGCAGGGGTGCGCCGCCAAGGACGGACTCGAACGCAATGCCGGGGGTTCCAGTCATGCCGTGGCCAGGTCCGTCCGCATCCCGCCATCGCTGCACACCGTGCTGTTGCCCCCTCTGCCTCGCCCGATCACGCCGCCAGGTGCGCTGTGACCTTCCCCTCGCAGCGCGGCTCGTGATCAAACCCTAGCCCTATGCACCGGCATGCCGCGGGCGGTCACGGAAATCCAGCTACTCCGCAGCTCTTCGGGCGTTGGCGGTGGACGAACTCCCTTGTCAGGAACGGCCTTTCGCCCACCTGTCTGCCGCAGCCAATATGTGGGAACATTTGTTCTATTAATGCTCCGCGCGCAAGCGTCGGGGGTGCGAAAGTCGAAGCCTCCACCTCGCCTGTCCTTCGCTCCGGCTAGGATCGCGGGGTACTACTGGTGGGGGTTCTCGTGCCGGAGGAGAAGCTCCACCAGTTGATCGACCGGAGTAGAGCGAAATGGGGTGGAGCGTGACATTCCAGTCACCTGATGCGGGTCTGGCTTACCTTGATTACAACGCCACAGCGCCCGCCCGCCCCGAGGCTCTGGAAGCCGCTTTCGCCGCTATGCGCACGGTCGGTAACGCCTCAAGCACTCACCGATCTGGCCGTGATGCCGCTGACCGCGTTGATTTGGCGCGCCGTCAGACAGCAGATCTCTTGAACTGCTCCCCCGGGGAGATCATCTTCACTTCCGGTGCCACGGAGGCCAACAACCTCGCCCTACGGGCAGCCTTCGCTGCCGGAGGGCGGCTGGTGACAAGCTCGGTGGAACATCCGGCCGTACTGGAGACCGCGAAGGCCCTGACGTCGGGTGCGCCCGCGTCGCTCGTAGCGCTGCCTGTCGACGCTGACGGCCTGGTGGACCTCGACGCCTTCCACGCGGCGCTGGCGGGAGGCGGGGTCGCGATCGTGTCTCTGATGGCGGCCAACAACGAGACGGGCGTGCTGACAGAGCTCGCGCCGATCGTAGAGGCCGCCCATGACGCCGGAGCCCTAGTCCACACCGACGCCACGCAGCTGGTGGGACGGCTTCCTATCGACCTCGCCGACACGGACGTCGACCTGCTGTCACTGTCCGCACACAAGTTCGGTGGCCCACAGGGAGTCGGGGCCTTGTTCGTCCGCCGGGGTGTTCGCCTCCCCTACCGCCCACTGCTCGTCGGCGGCGGGCAGGAGCGAGGCTGGAGGGCCGGCACTTTGAACGTGGCGGGCATCGCTGGCGCTGGAGCTGCGGCCAATGCCGCCCGGCTCGGCCTGGCCGACGAGGCGCCCCGGATCGCGCGCCTGCGTGACGCCCTTGAGGAGGCCCTCGTTGAGCAGATCGGCGACTGCCGGATCAACGGTGCGGTGGACCGACGCTTGCCTGGCGTGACCAGCATCACGTTCTACGGAGCTCCAGCGGACGCGGTTCTCGCTGCGATGACGGATGTGGCGGCATCGGAGGGGAGCGCGTGTTCCTCTGGCGCGCCTAGCCCCAGCCATGTGCTCCTTGCCATGGGACGCAGTCGGGAAGAGGCAGATAGCACCATCCGGTTCTCCCTGGGGTACGCCACGACCACCGATGACATCGAGCGGGCCGTGTCATCGACGGTCCGAGCTGTCCAACACGTGCGGGCTGCCCTGACAGCAGCGATATAACTCAACCCGCCCAAAGATCATCCAAGCCCGAACGGACACGGAGAACGCCTCGCATGTCAGACAGCCGGCTCGCAGAAGCCGCCCATCCCTCCTTTGCGCGCCATGAGACCTTCGCGCCGCGCTTCGGGTGGCTCCATAAGGCGTACATGCAGGTGAAGGAGAACCCGGAGGTGTTCCTCGCCGAGGACGCCCCGGTCCTGCTCGGAGTCGGTAAGAACATGGTCTACTCCATGCGCTACTGGTCCCGGGCGTTCAAGCTGACCCGCGAGCACTACGGCGACGATGCCAACTCCCGAGCGATGCTGTCCTACCCCACGTGGGAGGCGCGCTGGCTCCTTGACGAGGACGGCGCCGACCCGTATCTCGAGGAACAGGGCAGCCTCTGGCTGCTGCACTGGTGGCTGCTGAGCTCCCGTCCGGGCGCCAAGAGCTGGGCGCCGTCCTGGTACGTCGCCTTCCAGCTCGCCCCGTTCGCTCGCTTCTCCGCGCCTGACCTCACGCAGCTGATCGTGCGTCACGTGAACCTCTCCTACGACGAGGCACCGGTCGAGGCGTCGATCGCGAAGGACGTCGACTGCATCACCAAGATGTACGTCCCGGCGAAGCGGGCCAAGGGCGGCGCACCCGGGGCGCTCGAAGATTTGCTGGCCTGTCCCTTCCGCGAGCTGGGTCTGATCGAGACCGTGGACCATCCCGTCTCGGGCCGGCAGGAGTGGGAGTTCACCACCGGCACGCGCATCACCCTCCCGGACCGGATCGTCGCCTACGCCTGCCTGGACTACGCCGCCGCTATGACGCGCAACGCCGGCTCGATCTCTCTCGCTCGGCTCGCCAACGAGCACGGTGGTCCGGGACGGGCCTTCCGCATCCGTGAGCCCGACATCGCGGCGGCTGTGGAGCGTGTCGCGGCCACCACGCCTGGCCTGCAACTCGTCGAAGCTGTCGGGCAGCGCAGCCTCGTCTTCAACTCCGATCCCTTCGAGCTTGCCTGGGAGGTCCTGGACGCCCAGTACGACCACGTCCGCAAGCGGGCGAAGTTCCCCACCCGGCAGGACTGGGCCCGCACTTACCCCAAGCTCGCCGCCGCCGAGGCCAGGGAGCTCCGCAACACCGTTGAGCAGCAGCTCCCCCTGATCGAGGAGACCTCCCAGTGACCACCGAGACCCCCTCGCGGCCCAAGGCCGCCCGCAAGACCTCCGGTGGCACCGAGTTCCCCGCGGGTATCGAGCTCGTCGGCTCACGGATGCGCTCCACCAACGTGGAGCGCGACGTGCTGGACGAGCTGCACTCGCCCTACGTGGGGACCCGGGCACTGGATGTCCTCGACCGTCTGGCCAACGCCCTCTCTGACCTGCGCCGTCCCCGCTCCTGGTCGCTCACCGGCGCCTACGGCTCGGGCAAGTCCACGCTCGTCAACCTCATCGACGCGATCCTCGGGCACGACGAGGCACGCCGCTCCGAAGCACAGGAGGTGCTGGCCGCCACGAGCCCCGGGCTGGCCCACCGACTGGAGGCAACCCGCGCCGAGCTGGCGCCGGCCGGCTTCCTCGGCGCCGTAACGACCGCCCGCCGCGAGCCGCTCGTCACCACCCTTTCCCGGGCCCTGCACACCGCGGCCGAGCGTCGCTGGCCGACCCGCATGCCGAAGCCGATCTCCGCGGCACTCGCGCGGTGCTCCGACCCCTCGACGGCCGAGCCCGAGGACATCATCGCCGCGGTCACCGCCCTATGCGCACAGCAGCCCCTGCTGCTGGTCATCGACGAGTTCGGCAAGACCCTCGAACACCTCGCCGGGCACAGTGAGTTCGCCACCGCCAAGACGGACCTGTTCCTACTGCAGGAGCTTGCCGAGAAGAGCGCCGGGCCCAAGGGCCTGCCGCTGTTCATGATGACGCTCCAGCACATGTCGTTCTTCGACTACGCGGCGCAGTCCAGCGAACTGCAGATCCGTGAATGGGCGAAGATTCAGGGCCGCTTCGAGAACATCACCTTTGCCCCCCACCTCGGCGATGCGGTCCAGCTGATGCGCCGCCGCCTCGACCAGTCCGGGGTCTCCGCGTCCGGGCGGAAGCTGATCTCGGCCTACTCCGAGGCGGCCCAGGAGACGTGGCGCGACCACGGCCTCAACGATGTCGTCGTCCTCAAGGCGCAGGACTTCGCAGACCTGTACCCGCTCCACCCGCTGACCGCTGCCGCAGCGCCGTTCCTCGCCGCGCAGATCGGCCAGCACGACCGCAGCCTGACCGGGTTCCTCAACAACGACGAACCCAACACCGTCCGCCGGTCCATGGAGACGTTCTCCAGCGACAAGCCGCGCCGCGCCAGCACCGTCAAACTTCCGCAGCTGTACGACTTCTTCCTCGACTCCGGGCGTACCTCGCTACTTGCATCCACCAACGCGAGCAAGTGGATCGAGATCGAGTCCCGTGTGACCCTGGCCAATGGTCTGTCCACCGCGGACCAGAACGTGCTGCGCACGGTCGGCATGCTCAACCTGATCGACGAAGACGGCGCGCTGCGAGCAACCGCCGCGATGGTCTACTACGCGCTGCACGAGCCCGGCGAAGCCGATCCGACGGCGTTCGCCGCGCTCGAAGACCAGCTCAACAGCCTCGTGACCCGCGGGTTCCTGGGGTACCGGTCCTTCAACGGCGAGTACCGCGCCTGGCGCGGCACCGACGTCGATATCGAGGGGCGTCTCAAGGAGGCGCGGAGCCACCTCGACGACACCGTCGTTGCCCAGCGCCTGAGCGACTACCTGCCCCTGGCCGTGGCCGCCGGCCGGCACAGCCAGGTCACAGGTATGCTCCGCGCCCTCTTCGTCCGGGTCACCACCGCACAGACAAAGCTCCTCAAGGGGCCAGACGAACTCGCCGACCACGCCGACGGCCTCCTGGTCTTCCACCTCGGCAGCATCGAGGACCGGCCCGTCATCGAGTCCTCCCTGCCTGTCGTCCTCGGCGTCACCGAGGAGCCCGACCTCGTCCTCCGGGCGGCCCTCAACCTCGTCGCGTTGGAGGAACTTCAGCGCGACAAGTCGCTCGACCCCGTCGCGCGGCGGGAGATCAGCCAGCGGACATCCGGCGCGAAGCGCGAGCTCCTGGACCTCCTCAGCGCCGCGTTCTTCCCGCCCACCCAGCGGGCGACCTGGCGACTGTGGCGCTCCGGCATCGCCGCCGACGCCGAAGACGGGGAAGTGATCGAGGGCCGCAGCCTCAGCGGCCTTGCGTCCATCGCCTGCGACCAGGTCTTCTCGGCAACACCGCACATCCGCAACGAGATGCTCGGCCGGCACGAACTGACCAGCCAGGGTGCCAAGGCCCGTCGCGAGCTGCTGACCGCGATGCTGCAGAAGTCCGGCGAACCGTACCTCGGCATCGTCAAGTACCCGGCCGAGCGGGCCATGTACAGCGGCGCACTGGCCTACATGGGTCTGCACCGCGAGAACCCGGCGGCTGCAGACGAGTCGTCTCCTTCGCTCCTGCCCTACGGATTCTCTCGGCCCGGCGCAGCCCACCCGTACACCCAGGAGGTGTGGAACGCGCTTGAGAAGGCCCTTACCGAGGCACACAAGCGCACAAGCCTGGAGCAGATCTTCCGGGTCCTCATGGTGCCGCCGTACGGCGTCAAGGCTGGCGTAGTGCCGCTGCTCGTGGTGACCGCCCTCATCGTGCGCAGCCAGGATGTCGCCCTGTTCGAGGACGGCTCCTACCTGCCCCGGCTGACGCCCGACGTGGTCGAGCGCATGGTGAAGGCCCCCGGCCGGTTCTCCGTGAAGGCCACACCAGTGGGCGACGGCCTGCGCCACAGCGTGGTCAAGAACCTGTCCGTGGCCCTCAAGGTGGAGCCGCCTCGTTCCCAGGCTCTGCGCAACCCGGCCCTGCTGGCGGTGACCCGCGCGCTGATGGAGCGGGTCATGGTGCTCACCCCCTATGCCCGGCGCACCCAGCGAATCAGCAAGGACGCCCTTGCCGTGCGCTCCGCCCTGTTCTCGGCGCAGGATCCGGACGAGCTGCTCTTCCAGGCCCTGCCCAAGGCCCTCGGACTGGAGCCGATCACCTCTGAGCAGCGTAAGAGCACGGCTGGCAACAAGGGCTACGTCGAGCGTCTCACCGCCGCGGCCGATGAGATCTCCGGCGCCGACCGCGCGCTGCGCGACGAGGCCATCGAGACAATCAGCCGCGAGTTCCGTCTGCCGTCCTCACTGCCGAAGCTGCGCCAGGCCCTGGCCGCTCGGCTGAAGGGCTTTGCCGGTGTCTCCCTCAGCCTGGAGCTGCGCGGCTTTGTCGCCATAGCGCTCAACGAGTACCTGGCGGACGAGGACTGGCTGGACCCGATGATCGTTCGGCTGTCCCATTCCGCCCTCGGCGACTGGTCGGACAACGACGTCGCCGTCTTCGCCCGCCGGGTGCGTGAGATGGCCAGCGCCCTCGACCGCGTCAGCCACCTGTACAAGAACAACGCTCCTGCGGGCGGCGCAGAGGAGGAGCTCGAAGCGCGGCTGCTCACCCTGACCGACAAGGACGGGGCCGAACAGCGCACGCTGATCTACCTGCCCAAGCAAGCCCAGCGCGAGGCCGAGCACCTGGCTGTCAGTGTCCTGGAGCAGGCTGAGAAGGCGCTCGGCCCTGACGGCGCCCGAATCCTGCTCGCCGCCCTGGCCCAGCGCGTTACCGAGCCCGCCACCACCGCACTCGAGAGGACGGAGTAATCATGACCGACACCGCTTCTGGGAAGAAGGTCCGGCACGTCCTGGGCCTGTCCGGCGGAAAGGACTCCTCAGCCCTCGCGATCTACATGCGTGACCGCGTGCCGGAGATGGAGTACTTCTTCTGCGACACCGGTGCTGAACTGCCGGAGACCTACGAGTACCTCAACAAGCTCGAGGCTGCCGTTGGCAAGCCGATCGTGCGCCTGAACACCGACCGGGACTTCGACCACTGGCTCGAGGTCTACCAGGGCACCCTGCCCAGCCCCCAGATGCGCTGGTGCACGAAGAACCTGAAGATCAAGCCCCTGGAGGAATGGGTCGGAGACGACGAGGTGATCTCGTACGTCGCCATCCGCGCCGACGAGAACCGCCTCGGCTACGTCAGCACCAAGCCCAACATCACCGCGGTCTTCCCCTTCCGTGAGGACGGCATCGACCGCGACGGCGTCAACCGCATCCTCGACGAGGCCGGCACCGGCCTGCCGGCCTACTATGAATGGCGCACCCGGTCCGGCTGCTACTTTTGCTTCTTCCAGCGCAAGCACGAGTGGCTCGGCCTCAAGGACCGCCACCCCGAGCTCTTCGACAAGGCTGTCGCCTACGAGGAGAAGGTGCGCCACCAGGACACCGCCATGCAGGGCCGCGACTACACGTGGTCCCAGGGTGAGTCCCTGCATGAGCTGATAGAGCGGCGGGAGGAGATCCAGGCCAAGCACGAGGCCAACCTCGCCCGCGCGGCCAAGCGGATCAAGCCCAACCGGCCGCTGCTGGAGGTCTTGTCGGACGCCCTCGACGCCGACGACGACGAGGCCGGCTGTTCCGTCTGCCACCTCTAGCGAAGAACCACGGTCAAGGGTCCGGTAGATGACAAACCGTCATCAACCGGACCCTTTTTCGTTCGACCACCCCGGTTGTCGGTGTCGCATGTAAGGATGTGTCCGCTCATCACACACGGTCACCCAATCGGAGCACAGGGGGAATGGCGACACCAGACACCGCTGCGCGTGCGGTCATCCGCCATCGGCTGGACGCCAGTCCCGCTCTCGAGATCCAGCTCGGCATCACACCGATGATGGACGTGCCGGCACATCAGATCCTGCAAGACGACCTCAGGCGACTCGCTTCCCCCTGGGAGCGGCTCTCCGCGACCGAGAGCATCGTCAACGCGATACCCGACGAGCCGGGCCTCTACATGTTCGTCTGGCGCCCCTCGATCAAGCTGGCCATGGCCGACCGGACCGAGGGCAGCTTCCACCAGGTCCTCTACATCGGGCACGCCGGCGGGGCGGGCCAGTTAGGCAACACGCTCAGGAATAGGTACCGGGACTACCGCAAGCACCTGCGGGGCAACCCCGAGAGCCTTTGGACCCGCGAGCCACCTACCAACCGGGACGACCTGCTCACCCACTATCTCGCGCTGCGCCCTCTGGAGTACTGGTTTGCGACCGTCGAAGACCGATCGGCGATCAAGAACCTGGAGGACCGCCTGCTCCACCTGTACAACCCGCCGCTCAACATCCAGGGCGGTCCCACTCTTCGAGGTCGGCTCAGCACCGTCCCCAAGCCGGCACTCCGCTCCTAGCTCGCACCCGCTCCCTGACAACGAGGTACCTCATGCCGTCCAAGACGTTCGTTCCCGCCTTCGAGGCCAAGGTGGGCAACTGGACTTACTACTCCTGCCTGATGAGCTACGCCCAGGTGGCGCGCGAGATCAACTTCGCCCACGAGCTCGGCGGCAATCGCGATCTCGGCACGATGATCCAGCGTGGCGTCGGCACTCGCACGCAGGAGATCACCGAGTACCTGCTTACCAACGAGAACCGGTTCCTCGGCGCTCTCATCATCGCGGTCTGGGGCGGTGACCCGAACTACCTGCCGGTGACGATGGATTCCGAGAATCAGGCCGTCCTCCAGGGACTGGACCGCAACTTCGGCGTTCTCACGTTCGACGGTACGCAGCAGTTCTTCGCCCTCGACGGCCAGCACAGGCTCAAGGCCATCAAGGATGCGATCAAGCAAAATCCCGAGTTGGGCAACGAGGACATCAACGTCATCGTGGTGCCGCACTTCGACACGGCAGACGGCCGTCGTAGGACCCGGCGTCTGTTCACCAACATCAACCGGAACGCCAAGAGCACCAACCTGCAGGAGAACATCGCCCTCGACGAGGATGACAGCTTCGCCATCCTCACCCGTCGCCTGCTCGACGAGGACGAGTTCCTCAAGCGCGACAAGGTCGTTCTCGTCTTCAGCAAGGTCGGCCAGGACGGCGAACTCGTTCTCGCTCAGCGCTCCATCAGCAATCAGTCGAGCCCCGCCTGGAGCACCATCGCCGTCCTCTACGACATCGTCAAGGAGATCGGCTACGACCTGCCCTGCACCACGGGCGAGGCCAAGCAGCGAGCGACCGATGAGCTCCTCGATCAGAGTTTCGAGCTCTTGACCGTCCGTCTTCACGAGCTCCTCGATGCGTGCGGGAACCTCCGCGAGCGATACCTCGCCGCCCTGTCGGGGAAGGATCTTCGGGCGCCGAAGGGCCGTGACGGCGCCGGCCACCCGTTCATGCGCCCCGCCGTCCAGAACCAGGTCGCCAAGGTTGTGCGCCACATTCTCGAGCAGGGAGCGCTGGAATGGACGGAGGTCCTGAAGCGGCTGGCGGCGCTCGACTGGAAGATGACGTCGGCGCCGTTCTCTGCCATGTGGATCGAGACGCCGGAGGGGAAGACCAAGGGCAAGATGGCCAGTGGCAACAACCAGCTCCTGTACGACCTGCTGCAGGTGCACCTGGCACCGCGCTCTAAGGCCCAGATCGGCAGGGCGCTGCGCGCCTATTCCGACGTCATGAAGACCAAGTACCCTCTGCCGGCTGAGGAGCTGTTCGCCCTCCTGCCCGTTGATGCTGACTAACTGAGACCCACACTGGCCGAACTTCCGACCAGGGCACCCACTGTTCCCTGCACAGGTCAGGTGCGGGGAACAGTGCTCAGAACGCCCGGTAGAGACGAGGTCTGGCTCCGGGATCATTCCAGTCCGGGCGCGAAGATCCGGGAAGCGGCGAAGTCGACCTCCGTCGTTCCCGTGCCGGTCTGCTGGGCGATGATGGCCAGTAGCTTGTAGCTAGGGCTGCAGGGAAGCGCGAACCGTAGTTGATCCCGCCACCGAGGGTAGTAGTGACACCACCTGTCGCAGCACAGGAATTTCGACCAGACCGGACATCGGACGCCTTCGAAACCTGCACCGGCACGGAACGCCAAGGCACCCGGCCCAGGAGAATCCGGGCTGATGGGCGGGCAGGCACGTAGTCCAGTTCAGTAAGACGCGAGAGAGCGGATCGTGCCCTGCGGGCCACGGTCCGTCCCTTCGCGTCGCGGTCAAGGCCGCGTTCTAGGACGTCGGCGCCGATGCGCTTACGCACCGATCGGGCCCAGCGGTTGCGGCCCGACAGCTCCGCTAGACTGATAGGGCGTCAGCGACTCGGTCCGACCCCGGGCGTCGCCCCCGTGGTGGCCGGACGCTCGGAGCGATCGTGAATCGGCGGGTATGCGCGAGGTGAGTGGCAGCGAGGAGCAGTTCTACTGCGGGCTCCCGCTCTCCGCCGCCAAAGAACGTGTGAGCGTGGCGCGGCTGGAGCTCGTGGCGAGCGCGGCCGGCTGTTCGCTGAGCGACCCGCGCGTTGACTACGACGGCTGGGATGTCACAGTCGTCTCCCATGCGGAGTTCCAGCAGTTCTTCGGTCCGCGGTTCGACGTCCAGCTCAAGTCCACGAGCAGCGAGAGCGTCGCGCGCCCCCTTAAGAACGGCGACTTCGCGTTCACGCTGGATGCGCCCACGTACCGGAAGCTCAGCAATCCGAAGCGGTACGACCGTGCGCTGCTCGTCGTGCTGATTCTGCCGTCGGGGACCGGCCCGGCCGAGTGGGCCGTCCGGGACGGTCACGAGCTACGCTCACCGGGGATCATGCTGTGGGCCGACCCCCGCGATTGGGACACCGAACTGCCGACCGGGCAGGAGTCTGTGACCGTGCGGCTGAGCCGGGACAACCACTTTGACCCGGAATTCATTCAGACGCTCATGAAGGAGATTGGCGACGGAGGAGGTGGACGATGAACAGTGCAGATTTTGACAGCTTCCGGAAGATGGCGTCCACTCTCACACCGACAGCTGTCGCACGATTCCTCGCCGCACAGGGTTGGACAACCGAAAGTCGCACTGATGGCGTCAAGGAGATCTGGAGCCGCGTCGTCGATTCCGACAGCACGGAACGAGCATGGGTGATGATCCCATTCGCGACCGATTACGTGGATTTCGAGCGCCGCTTCAGCGAAGCATTGATTGCCATCTCCCGCATCCATGGATACAACGCCGAAGACCTTTCTCGGCGGATCAGCTCCTCCGTCACGGATGTCCTCAGCGTTCGCCTCGTCCGGACGTCGGCGGATGACACGGTGCCACTCACCGAAGGTGAGCAAATCATTCATGAGATCAACAACCTACTGAAGACTTTCGCATTCACAACCGCCACCAAGCGTATTCGCCGCGGGGGCGGCCGAATGCCGAAGCAAGCGTCCGACTTCATGCGGAATCAAGCTCGACTCGGACACACCCGGCGCGGAAGCTTCGTCATCACCTTTGCTGCCCTATTGGATGAGTCAGAGCAGCCACCGAGCCCGAGGCATCAGGACGTCGACCGTCGCCGCGGACTGGATGAGCCGATTCCTTTCGCCCGCAACGTGATGACCACTCTCGCCCAGGCGATTGAAACAGCGAGCGAACTGCGGTCCACGCCACCCGACCACGGAGCGGCCAGGACACCGGAAGAACTCCGCCGCGCGCAACTGGTTGTGGAAATGCTCGGGAAATTCCAGTCATTCGATGAGCTCGAAGAAATCGAGCTCTCCTTCACCTGGGCCTCCGGGTTGCCCGTACCAACGGTGGGGCTACGCGCTGCCTCATTCCGACTCGGCGACGACCTACCGGGGATTCCGTCCGAACCCACACGGTCCGAGGCCGTGGCCGTACCGATTCTTGGCGATAGCCGCGCATTGCCTCGTGGAACCAGGAAACTTCCCTCCGTTCACCCGGAACGTCTGCGTGCTTCGACAGCGAACACAACGATCTCCGGGATCGTTCATTCCCTGGAACGGGCCAACGATGGGGGTACGGTGACGGTTCGCGTTGGCGACGGGCGATCATCCTTCGACGTTCGCCTAAGTCTTCGTGCTCAGGACTACCGGATGGCCGTTCAGGCCCATCTGGCAGACGTGCCCATTTCGGCGAGCGGAAACCTGACTACGGTCGGATCGACTGCCGAGTTGAACGACGTCGTTCTCGATACCGCGAGGATTGAGGCCGACCTCCGCGCCTTGCCCTAAGAAGTCATCTTTGGCGTGCCGAGTGGCTCCGGGCGTGCCGATCGTGAAGCGTCTAGTACTCCAGCCGTAGATCGTGATCTTCATGGTGGAAGTGCGACCTGGGTACCGGTGCGTAGGCCAGGGCGGGAGCCCCGCGACGGATCCGTCGGCGTGGCCGTAGATTGGCCCTCATGGGGCGGATCGAAGATCAGAAGCACGGCAAGCCAATGGAGGAACCGGTCGTTGGACCGGACGACGTTCCGGTGGTGGTCCGGCACAGCCCGAGCCACGTACGGCTCGATGGCAGCGCGGCGGTCCTAGCCCCGGACGAATTGTGGAAGTTGTTCCAGCTGGTGATGCCGGACACGCCGGCTCGCCCGCAGGGCGGTGGCTGGCGCCGGTACGGGGGTGCTGGCGGCGATCGTGTTCGTCGCGCCGTTTTGGTGCGCCGGGCACAACTGCCGTCGCGCTTCGAGCCGTCCGGGGGCGACCGCGCACCGGCGGTTCACGTCGGCACCTCCCTTGAAAGGTCGATCTTTCTTCTTCCGGCCATAGCCGAAGCGGAATATGGGAGTGCCGTTTTAGATTGGCCCCTTCGTACGATCGTACGAAGGGGGCTGGGTGAGCGATCTCAAGGTGTTTCGGCTCGGGGCAGACGGCCAGGACGTGGAGCTGCGTGGCTCGACGGTGGCGCTGGAGGTGGAGCTGCAGCGCCGAGTGGAGGCCGGGATGGAGTGCATGCTCGGCATCCGGTTCCTGGCGTCGGAGTACTCGACCGGCCCGTGGCACCGGGGGCGGGTGGACTCGCTCGGCCTGGACGAGAACAACGTGCCCGTCGTGGTCGAGTTCAAGAAGGGCAACGACAGCGGTGTCGTCTCGCAGGCCGTGTCCTACCTCACCTGGTTGAAGAGCTGCCGCCACGAGTTCGAGGCCCTCGTCAGAGAAAAGCTGGGCGCGGAGGCGGCCGAGTCCATCGACTGGCGCACTCCGCGGGCGCTGTGCATCGCGGCCGGGTACTCGCATCACGACCGGGTCGCGGTCGGAGACCTGGGCCGGTCCTGGCGGATCGAGCTGGTGCGCTACCGGATCTTCGACGGCGGGCTGCTGAGTCTCCAGCTCGTCGAGCCGGTTTTCGGAGCCGTCAGCCCGGCGGCCGGACGCAGATCGAACGCGGCCGTGATACCGGCCGCTGCTGCTGAGGCCGACGAGCTGTCGGTTCTCAGCGACGTCCCGGATTGTCTCCGGGATCTGTACGACGAGCTGGACGAGGTGCTCACCGTGTCGGGCGAAGTGGAGGCCCTCGCCAAGAAGCACTACATCGCGTACCGCCGCCTGCGGAACGTGGCAAGCGTCGTGTTCCGTCCGGGCCACCAGGTGATCCTGCTCAACCTGCGGCTGGACCCGGACACGGTGGAACTGGAGGAGGGCTTCACTCGCGACATGCGCGGGATCGGGCACCTGGGCACCGGGGACCTGGAGGTACGGATCGGCAGGGCGGCCGATCTGGAGAAGGCGGTGCCGCTGATCCGGCGAGCGGTTCAGGCAGCCTGATGAAGGCATCAGGGTGGCTGGAGCATCATGCTCCAGCCACCCTTCTGCGTCTGCGGACGGTGCGAGGCCGGCTGCCCGGGGTTCTCACGGTCACGCCACCGGTCCGGCGAGGACGAAGTCGTCCTGGGTCAGCTCTGCGCGCAGCCGCTCTTCGGCGACGTCGGCGTAGTGCGGGCTGAGCTCTACGCCGAGGAACTGCCTGCCTTCGCGCAGGGCGGCGACGCCGGTCGAGCCGCTCCCGGTGAAGGGGTCGAGGACGGTTCCGCCTTCGGGGCAGATCTGGACGAGCTGCTGCATGATCTCCACCGGCTTCTGGGTGATGTGGACGCGGTCCTTGCGGGGCTGGGAGGCGATGAAGTGGCCGGGCAGGTAGATGTCCCGGCTGTTGTCGAGGGTGCCCTTGACGCCCCAGATGATGAACTCGGCGGACTGCTTGAAGCCGCCCTTGCGGGGCCGGCTGGAGGGCTTGATCCACGGGATGGTGCCCTGCCAGGTCCACCCGGCCATCTGGAGGGCGTCGCTCGTGGTGGGCTCCTGCCGCCAGTCGGAGAAGACCATCGCGACCGAGTGCTCGGTGCTCGCCCGGTACGCCTCGGTGAGCAGTTCGGTGAGCCAGGAGCGGTAGGAGCGCTGGTCGCGGTTCTCGCCCGGGAAGGTCTTGAGGTCGTGGGCGGAGCCGGTCTGCACGTACTTGGCGCGGGCGTCGCGGCTGGTGCGCTCGGAGCTGGTCCGCCCGCCACTGTTGTACGGGGGGTCGGTGATGACGGCGTTGACGGACTCGTCGGGCAGGGACTTGAGCACGGTCAGGGCGTCGCTTCGGTGCAGCGTGTAGCTCACGGGTTCCTCTTTCAGGGCAGGGGTGGGCCCGCTCCGGGCGACGCCCGACGGCAGCCGCCGGGAGCGGGGATGACGGGGACGGTAGCGACGATCGACGGCCGCACCTAACGAGCGGGCCCCGGGGGAACCGGCCCTGGTCGGGGGTCGTTTGGTGCGGCCGTCTTTCGCGTCTACTGTCTCGCCATGCCAACCGGGCAGGAGGCCAACTCGGCCAGGCCCGGCGCGTGTTGATCCGTGCTGCCTCGTCCAAACCGGGGCTGTCGGCGGATCGCTCTCCCCTGTCCCCGCCCTGAGGAGGCGCTGTGTTCCGGCTGAGATTACGAGCGCGGCTGGCTGCCGCGCGTGATCCGAGACCGGCGTCCGGGAGCTACCAACTCCCGTGATCCGGGCCCGCCCTGAGCAGGGGCGGTTTCACCACCGGCGCGGTGCCGGCGACTTCTTCGCACGAGAGGCCGGCGCCGCATCCTCCTACGAATCCCGCAAGGAGCCGCTGCGATGCAGCATGCCCTGGCACACCCGTGCCCTCATCCACCTCCGCCAATCGCCGGGCGCCGCCCGGGTGATCGGCGGCGGCCGTGAAGAAGTCCGTCGGCGCGCTCGTCGGTGTCGTCGCCTGCGGCCCGCTGCTGCTCGCCCTGCCGGTGGTGATCGTCGGCGCGGGCAACGCGTCGGCGGCGTCAGGCTCGTGTCCGCCGGGCGGTGGTCCACAGGGTGTGGACAGCTCCGCTGTCGCGGCGCAGGTGGAGTCGATCCTCAAGGGCTCCAGTCCGCTCAGCGCTCCGAGCGTGGCGGGGCTGGACAAGCCGGACGAGCAGGTCCCCAACGCCAAGACCATTCAGGCCACTGGCGTCGCCATGCATATCCCCGTCCGTGGGCAGATCGTCGCTCTGGCGACCGCTCTGCAGGAGAGCGGACTGCGGAATGTCAACGGTGGTGACCGGGACTCGCTGGGCTTGTTCCAGCAGCGGCCCTCTCAGGGCTGGGGCACGGCGGCGCAGATCATGCAGCCGGTGTACGCCTCGACGAAGTTCTACGAGGCGCTCAACCAGGTCAGTGGGTGGCAGTCGATGACCGTCACCCAGGCCGCCCAGGCGGTGCAGAGGAGCGGCTACCCCGACGCCTACGCGAAGTGGGAGCCTTTGGCGACCGCGTTGCAGAAGGCGATCGAGCCGCTGCTCGCTCCCGTCGGCACGGCCTCACCGCCGCCCGGAGGGAGTCCGAAGCCGGCACCGTCCCCTTCGGCCGGCGCCACCGCGAGCCCCTCGCCGGGCACCGGCGGCTGCGGGACGTCGACGACAGGCGGCGACGGCACCGGCTTCGGGACGATCCCAGCCGGCTCGCTGCCGACCGGGTACGCGATCCCGGCGGATGCGCCGCAGCAGGTCCAGACCGCGATTCGCTGGGCGCTGGGCCAGTTGGGCACCCCGTACCAGTGGGGTGGCACGTGCGCGAACGCGCACGGACCGGACCCGATGGGCCGCTGCGACTGCTCCTCGCTGATGCAGATGGCCTACAAGGCCGCCGGCGTCTCCCTGGATCGGACCACCTACGACCAGGTCAAGCAGGGCACGGCCGTGTCGACGGACTCGCTCAAGCCCGGCGACCTGCTGTTCACCCGGGGCACCGCCGCCGTGCCGGAGCACGTCGGGATGTTCATCGGCTCGGGGCTGATTGTGCACGCTCCCAAGACCGGTGACGTGGTCAAGATCTCGCCCCTCGCCGAATGGCAGCCGGAGATCCTCGCGGCCCGCCGGGTCGTCTGACCCGCGTTTCTCCCCTCCCCCTCCCCTCCCCCTTCCTCCCCTCCCCGGGCTGCCTTGGCGCGCCCGAAATGCGAACTGGAGCTCATTCATGTACCTCGCGAACGCGGTCACGCAGCTCGCATACGACCCCGGCATCACCCCCAACGAGGGCGGCCTGCCCGGACTTTCAGTCCTCAAGCAGGTGATGGGCTCAATCAACCTGTTCGGGATCATCGCGATCGTCGGAGCGCTCGCGGTGAGCGCCGGGGTGTGGGCCTGGGGCCACCACTCCGGCGGCCACCAGGCCGAGGCCAACGGCAAGAAGGGCGTGCTGGTCAGCGCGGGCGCCGCGCTGCTGATCGGCGCGGCGAACGGCATCGTGGCGTTCTTCTCCGGACTGGGCGGCCAGGTCCACTGATGCAGAAACGTTCCTTCACCCGTGAAGGCGTGTCCGGCGGCGCATCGCGCGTGCGCCGCCGGGCGCTGCTCGGCCTGGTGGTCCTGGTGGCCCTCATGGTCCTGGCCGGCGCCCTCGCCTACTTCACCCGCGGCACTCGCACCACGCCCAACCCTGCTTCACACGTGTCGAGTTCGGCAACAGCTCCCGCTCCGACCGTGTCCGCGTCGGCGGGGCCGAAGGACGGTGCCGCTTCGCTGCCGGGTCCGCCGTCGACGCACGATCCGATCGCCTACGCGAAGGCGGCGGCGGTGGCGCTGTGGTCGTACGACACCCGCTCGTACTCGCAGCCGGAGCTGGTGGCCTCCCTGCACCGGTGGCTGACGCCCGAAGGAAGTTACGCCGACGCCGACTCGGTGGACCGCCTGGTGCCCTCGCCGCTGCTGTGGGGGCGGATGGCCGACTCCGGCCAGTTCGCCACCGCGACCGCGGACGAGGCGCACTTCCCGGACACGTTCACCAGGGCGCTGCAGGCCGATCCGGGCGCGATCAAGCAGGCGTACATCTACGCCGTCACCGTCACCGGCAAGCAGTCGATCTCCTGGAAGGGTGCCCCGCAGGGCGGGGCCGAGGACCGCTCGTCCACCCTCGCCGTCCAGTGCCGTCCCGACCGTCCGTGCGCTCTGGTCGGCGTGCTGCCGACCGTCTCGCCCTGACCCGAGGAAGGAGGTTCCCCTCATGGATGTCTGCAACATCCCGATGATCAACCAGGTCTGTGACGCGGTCGACGCGATCAACTTCGTCTCGGACCCGGGCAAGAGCATCACCGACGGCATCGGTGCGTGGATCACGAAGTCGATGACGGAGCTGGCGACCAGTGCCGTCAACCTTGCCTCGCGGGCGGTCGACCAGACCACGGCCATCGACCTGAACGCACCCTGGTTCAGGAACAATTACCAGCTCATCCTGCCGATCGGCCTGGTCCTGACCGTCGGTACGTTCTGTGCGCAGCTGATCCTGGCCGCTTGGCGCAGGGACGACCGCGCCCTGGCCCGTGCGGCCTGGGGCACGATGACCGGTGTCCTGTTCTCCTTCTGCGCGATCTCGTTCACCGCTGTGGCGGTGACCGTGGTCGATGCCTTGTCCGCCGGGCTGTTCAAGGCGGCGGGCACGTCGTTGGAGGACGCGATCCGGCGGATCATCAAGGTGTCCGAGCTCGGCTTCATGTACGGGCTGGGCTGGGCGATCCCAGCCCTGGTCGCCGTCGGATGCGCGATCGGCGCGTTCCTGTACTGGGGCGTGATGGTGGCCCGCAAGGTCGGCGTCCTGATCATGGTCGTGCTCGCCAGCTTCGCCGGGGCCGGCGGCGGCTGGGAGGTCGCGCAGCGCTGGCGGCGCGGCTGGATCGAGGCCACCGCCACCCTGGTGGTCTCCAAGCTGCTGATGACCGTCGTGTTCATCACCGGCGTCTCCGCGATCGGCAATTCCGACGCCAAGGACGGGATGGCCGCCCTCTCGGACGTCATGGCCGGTGTCGTGATCATGGTGCTCGTCCTGCTGTGCCCGTACGCCGTCTACAGGTTCATCCACTGGGCGACGGACGGCTCCGGTCACGACGACATGCACCGCACCGGTGTCGCCGGCATGGCGGTTGCTGCCGGGGCCGCGAAGTCCGCTGCCGGCCTCGCGATGCAGATGGGTACCGGTGTCCCGGCGCCGCAGGGCCCCAGCCAGGTCCCGGGGATGGGCGGCGGCGGTGTCTCCTCCGGCATCGACCCGACCGGACGGGTCAGCAAGGAGGGCATCGACGCCGGGCCCGCGCAGCAGCCGACGACGTTCCGCTTCGGTGAGGACCCGAGCGCGCCCGGCGACCGCGGACGCGCCCTGGTCACCCGGCCCGGGATCCCGGCCCTGATCACCCGGGCCTCCTCCGGTGGCGGTGAGAACCCGCCGACGTCCGGCGGCCAGGAGGCACCGGTCGCCCCGAGCATCCGGACCGCTGCGGAGGGCTCGGCCGCGCCGTCCGCACCCGGCGCGCCCCCGGGACCGAGCGTGCCTGCGCCACCGGCACACGCGGTCCCCGCCGTTCCGGCACCGCCCGCAACGAGCACACCTGCGCCGAGCGGGGCCTCTGCTCCCGATCCGGTCCGGTTCGTCCACCCGAACCGGCCGACGATTCCTGACCGGTAACCCCCTTTCCCCCGGGGCGGGCGACAATCCGCCGCCTGCCCCGGGCCACCCCCTGCGAACAGCGAAGGAGTCCCGCGATGACGTCCAGAAGAGTGCCGCGCCCCCGCCCGCCGCCCGCACGCTCACCCCCTCTGGAACCCCGATGTCCTCCACCCCGACGCCCGACACCACCCCTGCGTCCGTCAAGTTCCCCCACCGCTCCAAGCGCGGCATCCTGCTCGGCCTGAGCGCACCGCAGCTGATCACCACCGCCGCCACCGGCCTGCTCCTGCTCGCGGTCCTCACCACCCGGGGCGTCACCGGCGCCCTGCAGCTCATACCCCTGTGGGCTGCGGTCGCCGCCCTCGTGTTCGTCCGCTACCGGGGACGCGCCCTCGCTGACTGGGCGCCGATCGCCGCCCGGTACGGCCTGCGGCGCCTGCGCGGACAGCTGGTCTGGCTCGTCCGCCCCTCTTCCCGGCCGGTGTGCGAGGGCCTGCTCCACCTGCCCGGCAGCGCGGCCAGCCTGCGCGTGGTCACCGCCCCCGACCGCCGCTACGGCGCCATCCACGACCCGCATGCTGGCACGCTCACCGCGATCGTCAAGGTCTCCTCCCGCGCCTACGCCCTGCTCGACCCCGGCACCCAGAACGCCAACGTGAACGGGTGGGGTCGTGCACTGGCGGCGCTCGCCCGCACCGGCCAGGTCGCCCGGATCCAGGTCATCGAGCGGACCGTGCCCGACTCCGGCGACGGGCTTCGCCGCCACTGGGAGGAGCACGGCCGCCCCGACGCGCCACTCGCGGGAGCCCTGTACAGCGAGCTGATCCGCAACGCGGGCCCGGCCAGCGCCCCGCACGAGGCGTACGTGGCCATTGCCCTGGACTTCAAGGCGGCCCGGCGCCTGATCGCGCAAGCCGGTGGTGGCCTGACCGGTGGCTTCGCGGTCCTCGCCCAGCTGACCAGCTCCTTCGAGCAGTCCGCGCGCACCGCCGGCCTCAACCCGACCGGCTGGCTGTCCGCCGGCGAGATCGCCGCCGTCGCCCGCACCGCCTACGACCCCAAGTCCCGCGCCGCGCTGGACCGCTGGTCGAAGGACGGACGCCCGGCCGCCGACCCGGCCGCCGCAGGCCCGGTGGTCGTCGTGGAGAAGGCCGACCACATCTCGACGGACTCCGCCCATCACTGCACGTACTGGGTGGAGAACTGGCCCCGCACCCAGGTCAACCCCGGCTTCCTCCACCAGGTGCTCTTCGCCTCCGGCGTGCGCCGCACCGTCTCCCTCGCCTACGAGCCCAAGGACATCGACTCCGCAATGCGCGACGTCCGCCGCAAGAAGGCCAGCGTGATCGCCGACTCAGCCGAGCGCGCCCGCAAGGGCCAAGTCGCCTCCGAGAGCGACTCGGTGGAGTACCAGGACATCCAGGACCGCGAACGCCAGCTGATCGCCGGCCACGCCGACATCGCCCTGACCGGCCTGCTGACCGTCTCGGCCGACACCGAGGACGAACTGCGCTCCGCCTGCGCCGTTGTGGAAACCGCCGCCGTCGGCGCCCAACTCGACCTGCGCCCGCTCACCTGGCAGCAGGCCGAAGCGTTCACCGCCTCCGCCCTGCCCTTCGCCCTCGCCGCCTGATGCTGGCCAACCCTCCGTACGAAAGAGCACCCTCATGCCGGCCACCGCCACCGCGCAGGACTTCGTCCCCTACGCGACCGCCGCGATCGACTTCCACCGCGCGCTCAACATCCCCACCGGCCCGCTGGTCGCCTCCCGCGCCGAACTCGACTCCCTCCACGAGCACCTCGTCTCTCTCCACCGCCTGCTGGACGCCCATTCCCAGCGCACCTTCCCGCTGCTGCCCGGGGAGGGCGACCATCTCAAGGCTGCCCGCACCCGCCTGTGGCAGGCCGCCGACCACCTCCACGCCGCCTACCACTCCGCTCCGCGGCCCGGCACCGGTCAAGTCCCCAGCCACGACGCCTGCCGAGCCCGGCTGCCCGAAGGCGCGCCCGAGCTGACCATCTGCCGCCGCCACCAGGAAACAGCCCAGCTGGTCCGCCGCCGCACCACCCCCGCCGACCTGCACTCCCCGTTCACCGGCCTCGTCCGCCGCTGAACCCCGACCACCCCGGATACGTGATCATGCCCAGGAACCGCGCCACCGCGTCCCACCTTTTCGTCCCGCGCAAGTCCACCCGTGCCCAGCAGCGCGCCGCACGCGCCGAGTTCGCCGAAGCCCGTACCAAGGCCCGCCGAGCCCAGGGCCCCGCCGAGCGCCGCGAGCACGAGGCGGCCGACCCCGAGCTACAGCCCACCTACCCCGTCTCCGGGCGACCGGGCCCCGCCTCCGCACGCGGCGGACGACTCCGCCTGCCCAAGCACCGCATGACCACCGCCGTCGCCGGCGGGGCCTACCCCTTCCTCGCCGAGGCCGGCCTCGGCGCCGAAGGAATATTCATCGGCCGCGACCTCCACGCCGAAGGCTCCTTCTGCTACGACCCGTTCGCGCTCTACAACAGCGGCAGGATCGAGGGCTTCACGAACCCGAACGCGATCTTGTGTGGCGTCATCGGCATGGGCAAGAGCGCGCTCGCCAAGTCGATCGCGACCCGGGCCGTCGCCCACGGATACAAGATCTACGTGCCGTCCGACCCCAAGGGTGAGTGGTCCGGCCTGGCCGAGGCGCTCGGCGGCCAGACCATCGCGCTTGGCCCCGGCCTGCCGGGTCGGTTGAACCCGCTGGACGCGCCGCCGCAGCCGGACGGAGTGAGTGCGGCGGACTGGACCAGCGAGGTCCGCAAGCGCCGTCTGCTTCTCCTGGCGAGCCTCGCGGCCACCGTACTCAAGCGCGACCTGCTGCCGATGGAGCACACCGGCCTGTCCGCCGCCCTGGACCTGGCCGTCGCCGACGCCGACGCGAACGGCACCGTGCCACTGCTCGGCGACATCGCCCGCCTGCTCGGCACCCGCGAGCGCCTGGACGCAACTCTCGGCGACGAGGGACGGATCGGCCACGCCGCCGACGACCTCGCGCACGCCCTGCGCCGCCTGGTCAGCGGCGACCTGTCCGGGATGTTCGACGCGCCGTCCACGGTGACGTTCGACCCGAAAGCGCCGATGCTCTCGATCGACCTGTCCCGCCTGGGCACCACGGGCGATGACACCGCCCTCGTCCTCGCGATGACCTGTGCGAGCAGCTGGATGGAGGCCGCGCTCGCCGACCCTGCCGGGGGCCGCCGGTGGGTGATCTACGACGAGGCGTGGCGGATCATGCGCCATGTCGGCTTGCTCGAGCGCATGCAGCAGCAGTGGAAGCTCTCCCGGGGCCTGGGCATCGCCAACCTGCTGATCCTGCACAGGCTTTCCGACCTGCTGTCCGCAGGCGACGTCGGATCGCGCGGGCGTGTGCTCGCCGAGGGCCTGCTCGCCGACTGTTCCACCCGGATCATCTACCGCCAGGAGCCCGACCAGATCCCCGCTGCCCTGGCCCTGCTCGGTCTCACCGGCATCGAGGCCCAGGCCATCGCCGCGCTTACCCGCGGCCGGGGCCTGTGGAAGGTCGCCGGCCTGAGCTTCATCGTGCAGCACCTCCTCCACTCGCGCGAACGCGAGCTGTACGACACCGACTTCCGCCTCGCCGCCTGAGAGAGGCACCAACTCCCGTGTCCTACAACGACAACACGTCCTACCTCGACCACTCCCGCCTCACACCGGCCGACTTCGCCGCGTTACCAGCAGATTCCGGCCGAACCAAACTCCCGGATCCCAGCATCATCAGCGCCTCGGTCCCCGGTACCCGGGGGCGACCGCAGCAGGAGCACGCCCGCCCCGTCCGTTCCACCGGGCCCCGCCGCTGACCCCCGCCAGGAAGGTGCCCACTGTGCCTCGCCCGACCAGACCGCTCCCCGCCCCGCGCCCCTCACCGTCCATACCGCGAAGCGGAGATCCACCGTGCCTGCCCCCGATCCCAGTCAGCTGCCCGAAGTCGCCATCGGGCACCACCCCGACCACGGCATCGTCGCCGCTCTCCCCACCCAGTCGGCCTCCGCCGAGTGGATGCTGGAACGCCTCGACTTCCAGCGCGTCCCCGGCCACCCGAGCCTGTACGCGCTCACCGACCAGCAGCGCGAGAGCGATGAGCGCGCCGCCTGGGCCGTCAAGCTGCTCACCGGCGCCGGCTACCGCGTCGACACCGACGCGTCCCTGGCCCCTGAGAACGCCGTCCAACAGCCACCAGCCCGTGCACAGAACGACGTTGCCGAGCCTGAGCGCCACCAGCAACCCGCTTCGGAGCCGGATATCGCCTTCGCCGAGCATCCCCAACTCGGTGTCGTCGCCGCCACCGCCGACACGGTCAACGCAGTCGAGCGCGGTGGACAGATCCTCGAGACCCACGGCTGGCGGTTCAACCACCCGCTCGACGTCTACACCCTGCCGGGCACCGTCGGCCGAGGCGAGTCACTGGAGCGCATGGCCTCCGCCACCACAGCCATGCACCGCGCAGGCGACCTGCAAGTGGCAGTCCAGCCGCACCTCGCCGGGGACCTCGCCGCCCACCGCGCCACAACCCACCAGGCTTTCACCACACACAAGTTCCGCGTTGACGAGGCCGCCCTCGCCAACGCGCCCTCCCGGCCGCGCGCCATCGCGGCGCCTGCCGTCCCGCCGCCGGCGGCCGTCGATCCGCGCATCGCGTTCGCGCGTGCGCGCTGACCACCACCCCGATACCCAAGGAGCAGAGCAGACATGGCTGTGAAGAAGGTCTGGCAGATCACCCACTCGTGCGGGCACGAGGCGGAACGGAACCTCGGCGACCGCCCGGCCGACCGGCGGGCCGGGTTCGCCGAGTGGCTGGCCAAGCAGGAGTGCACCGACTGCTGGCGCTCGGCGAAGGCCGGCGACGAGGCGGAGAAGACGGCGTGGCTGGAGGCCAAGCGGGCGGCCGAGCAGGCCGAATCGGAAGCCTGGTCCGAGCAGTACCGGATGCCGCCGCTGGAGGGCAGCGAGAAGGGCACTGCTTGGGGCATCCGCTGCCGCCACCAGGTCCTCGCCGCCGCCTACGCCGCGCTGGTCCTGGACGGCGGGATGCCGGAGTCCGCGTGGGAGCGAATCGAGGACCAGGCCCGCACCATCACCCGCGCCGGCTGGTGGATCGACCAGCGCGCGTCCGAACCCGGGGACCTGCCCGAGCTGCTGGATGCCGCGACGGATGCCGACCGGCCAACGGAGAACCCGTTCGTGTGACCCGCGGGCGGCGCCCGGCGGCGGGCTTCTACCACCGGTCGGCGGCCGGACCAAACCGCGAATCCTGCGGATCCTCGTCCCCGTCAGCCCGCGCCGCCGGGCACCGCCGTCCGATCGTCCGAGAGGGGACACCGTGATCGCCCATCTGCAGCGCGCCGCCACCACGGCTGCACTGATTCCCGTCCTCTACGGGCCGGAGGATCCTCGCTACCGGCTGCGGCCCCGGCTGATCGCCGCCGACTACCGCGGTGCCGACAAGCAGCTGCCCCTCTTCGGTGACCCGCAGGAAGTCCTGGGCGGCGGAGTGCTGGACGCCCCGGCCGCGCGGGTCGGCACCCGCGCGCCCGAACGACCGGTTTGGCTGTGCTCGGTGCGCTCCGACCCCCGCCAACCAGACCTGAGCGACGCCCAGTGGGCCGACGTCACCCGGCGCCTGGTTGCCGCAGCCGGGCTCGCCCCCGACGGTGACCCGGAGGGCTGCCGGTGGGCCGCGATCCGCAACCTCGACCGCTCGGTGCACATCGTCGCCACCGTCGTCCGTGAAGACGGCCGCATTCACAGCTCGTACCGGGACGCCTTCCACGTGCAGGCCGAGTGCAGCCGCATCGCCACCGAACTCGGCCTCACCCGGTCCGCCCCTTCCATCACCACCGCCAAGGACTACCGGATGCCCGCCCCCGTCATCACCATCAGCATCGAGCCGAGCGGCAGCGTCTCCGCCAGGGGCTCCAGCGACGACCTGTCCGCCACCCTCCTCCGCACAGCAGGGTTCCGGCAGACCGAGGACTGGCACGGCCGCCGGCACCGGCTGCCCACCACCACCGCCCACACCGACCGGGCCGCCATCGCCACGCACGCCACCGAGATGCTGCGCGCCGCCCGCTACAGCGTCGACCTCGACCCGAAGCTCGACCTCAACCGGCTGACCACGCCCACCGACCCGAACGGTCTCAGGGTCACCGGCCAGCAAGTCCTCCAGTTGACCGACCGCATCCGCGGCGCGGCCACCGCCGCCCAGGCGGCCGAGGCGATCGACCAGCTCCTCGACCCCGACGACGGCGTCCTCGCCCGGCTGCAGGAAGCGCTGGAGGCTGCGGCGGAGAAGGTCACCGACCTGGACCCCGACGAGCACGAGCTATCCGACCGCTTCTCCACCGCTGCCGGTTGGGTCGGCACCGCCGAGGCAGAACTCGTGGACGCTGTCGGCGATCTGCGCTCTCTCAGCGCTCCACCGGACACGCGCGAACTCGCCCGCCAGGAGCAGACCGCAGCTGTCTACCCCTCGCCCGCCGTCACCAGCGCGGCGCTCGCCGTCTCCCCTACCGCCGCCGCAGTCGGCCTGCGGACAACCGCTCGCCCTGCCGCACCGGTGCCGATGTCGGCCGCAGCGGTCTCCGGCGCCGGCCGTGGCCGCTGAACCCGTCATCCCCCCTTCCCAGGAGCCCCCGATGCCCGAGTACTACTCGTCGATCGGCGAAGCGGTCGGCGCTGCCATGCAGCACAACGTCCGTCTGGCCCAGCGCGGCGAAGGCCCGTCCGAACCGCCTCTCCAGGTCCGTTACTTCCCTCCGCTGGCCGCCGACCGCTACTCGCTGCCGGGCATGGTCGTCCGTCTGGAGGAGGACGCCAGCCCCCAGGACGTCGCGGCGATCACCGAGCAGACGACCGGCGCCCTGGTCGGCCCGCTCCCACAGTTGACCGAGCTGGTGGCGGCGGCAGCGGACTGGGCCCGGGTGCGAGTCGAACTCGGCGCCCCGGACCACGGACCGGTCGGCGAGGTACTGACCCAACTTGCCTCCGCCACCGCATGATGACCCTTGCCCAGGAGGACCTGGAGACTGCCCCCGTCCGGATCGCCGACTGCCCGACCGAGGTCGCGGAGAATCCCCTCGACAACCTGCTGCCCGTCATGCGCACGCACGAGCTGCTGCACGACGTCACGGACACCGTGCCGACGCCCCCGCCGGACGAGCAGCGCCTCGCGGCAGCCCGCCAGACCTCCGCCAGGGCCACCACCACCGCCCCGCCGCCCGCCGCAGCCACGCCGACCGCCACCCGCGCGACCCGCCGCACCCTCTGAAACGTTCCTCCTCCTGCCCCGAAGGAGAGCAGCCCCGTGATCCGTACGAGAGCCGAGCGCGCCCCGCCCACCGCCCGCTCGCACCCACCTGGATCCTCTCTTGCCCGCCCCGCGCACCAGCGCGCCGTCGACCACCACCGGCACGGACGCGCTCCTCTACCTCCTGTTCGGCGTCCTCGGCGCCGCCCTCGCCTTCGGCAGCATCGCCTGGCTGACCGGCAACCTCACCAACGCCTCCGTCGGCTCCGGCGGTTGGACTCCATTCCGCGTCACCGACGCGCTGCTCCATCCCGACCGGCTGTGGCCGCACCTCACCCCGACGGCAGTACTGGTCGGCGCGCGCATCGTCCCCGGTCTGGTCACAGCTCTCCTCGGCGGCACCGCGCTCGGCATCGTGCTGCGCCGTCGCGCCGGGGCGAAGAGCGGCCTGGCCCGCAAGGCGGACATCGCCCCGCTGCTCGACAAGGAGATCACACAGAAGGCCAGGAGCCTTCGCCCGAGCCTGAAGGACCAGAAGGAGATCGCCCCGGCCGACCGCGGCATCCTGGTCGGCACGCTCTCCCCCTGCCGGGCTGAGGTCCGGGCCTCGTGGGAGGACGTGATGGTCGCCATCATGGCGCCGCGCTCCGGCAAGACGTCCGGGATCGCGATCCCCGCGATCCTCGCCGCCCCCGGGCCCGTGCTGTTGACCTCGAACAAGGCCGCGAACGACGCGTACACGGCGTGCGTCGACGCCCGTGCGCAGGTCGGGAAGGTCTGGACGCTGGACCCGCAGCAGATCGCGCACCACCCGCGCGAGATGTGGTGGGACATCCTCGCTGACGCCCGCGACCTCGCCGGCGCCAAGCGGCTCGCCGGGCACTTCGTGACCGCGAGCGTGGACGAGTCCAGCGGCTCCGACTTCTGGTCCACCGCCGCCGCCAACACGCTGGGCGCGCTGTTCCTGGCCGCCGCGAGCCACCGCCGTCCGATCACCGACGTGCTGGCCTGGCTCGCCTCTCCGGCCGACCGCACCCCCGTCGACCTGCTCGGCGACGCCGGCCACCACGCCGTCGCCGCCCAGCTCCAGGGCACCGTCACCGGCGCCACCGAGACCCGGGACGGCATCTACGAGACGGCGAGGCAGTACGCGAGCTGCCTGCTGGACCCGGAGATCGCCGCCTGGGTCACCCCGACGCCTGGCCTGCCCGAGTTCAAGCCGTTCGACTTCGCCTCCAGCCGGGACACGCTGTTCCTGCTCAGCAAGGACGGCGGCGGCAGCGCGAGCGCGATCATCGCCGCTGCTGCGGACGCGGTGATGCGCGCGGCCGTCATCGTCGCCGAGCGCAACGGCGGACGGCTCGACCCGCCCGCGCTGTGCGTCCTCGACGAGGCGGCCAACGTCTGCAAGATCAGTGACTTGCCAGACCTGTACTCCCACTTGGGCAGTCGTGGCGTCATCCCGATCACCATCCTGCAGTCCTACCGGCAGGGCCAGCGCTGCTGGGGCGAGGCCGGCATGGACGCCCTCTGGTCCGCCGCCACCACGAAGATCATCGGGTCCGGCATCGACGACGCCGACTTCGCGGACCGCCTGTCCCGGCAGATCGGCGAGCACGACGTGCAGACCGTCTCCGTCTCCAACTCCGATGGCGCCAAGTCGACTTCGGTATCGATGCGCACCGAGCGGATCCTACCGCCGGACGAGATCCGCGCACTCCCCAAGGGAAAGGTCCTGCTGTTCGCCACCGGGATGCGGGTGGCGATGCTCGACCTCAAGCCCTGGTACAAGGAGCGCTCCGCCAAGGAGATCGGCCCGGCCTCCGCCCGCGCCACCAAGGCCATCACCGAACGGGCCATCGCCAAGTCCCGTGACCACGACGGCTTCGGGCTGGCGGCATGACCATCGAGAACGTCTCCACCCTCAAGCGCGTGGGGTCCAACCCTCAAGTCGCAGTGCCCGATCCGCCGTTCGCCGGGCCAGGCTAGCGCCAACCGCGCAGCGGCACCTGGGTCTACCAGGAAGCCCCGGGAGCTGCCCATGTGCAGGCGGTCCTGCTGGATGACGGGAACTGGTTCCTGGACCTGTGGTCAGCTCAGTCCCGGCTGCTCGCCCGCGGTTCGGCTCCCGCCAGCGAGGTCGCCGCCCTCGCCCCGGCGCTCACCGCCAACGCCGCCCGGTGGGCACCGCCGTCCGGCCTTGAGGCGTCCCGGCGCCGCTTCACCGCAACCGCCGAGGCCGTGCGCGTCCACGGCCGCCCCGTGCCGGACGAGGCCAGGGTCCGCGCGGCCGAGGCGCCGGCCACCGCACCGGCTGCCGCAACACCAGCGCGCCGTAGCCGCTGAATCCGCCCGATCCCCGAGGAGTTCTCCATGCCCGACAACAACTGGCCCACCCGACACGGCCGTCCGAAGCCGCTCACCGGTGCACCGGTCGTCCGCCGGGGCAGTCAGTGGTGGCTGATCACCGGCGACGGCTCGATCCTGGCCACCGACCCCACATTCACCAGCGAGCTGGATCGCTTCGCCGCCGCAAAAGCCGCCGCCGACCGCGCAGTCGAACGGCTCCGCTCCCAGCAGCAGGATCGGTGATGGACCCGCTGCTTCGGGGAGAACAGGCCGTTCTCGGCGCGGTCCTGCTCGACCCGCGCCAGCTCGGCAACCTCGACTGGCTGGAGGCCCGCGACTTCTACCGGCCCGCCCACCAGGCGCTGTTCACGGCGCTGCGCCGGCTCCGCTCCGACGGCCACCCGGCGCTCACCGCCGAAGGCAGCGTGCCGCTGGCGTGGCTGACCGACACGCTCGCCCAAGCCGGCCAGCACGTGCGCGGGCTCACCGCCTCGTACCCACACACCTTGATCGCCGCCTGTCCCCGTCCGGCCCATGCTCCGGTCTACGGGCGCATGGTGCTGGAGGGCTCGATCCACCGCACCGTCGCCGAGCACGCTGCCCGCCTGCTCGCCGTCGCCCAGGACGACGCCGGCCAGAGCGAGGTCCAGGGCGCCGTCGCCCAAGCCGACGTCCTCGCGGGCGTACTGGAAGAACTCGCCGGGCGGTGGGGAACCCAGCCCCGCGCCGTCGCTCCCGGGGTACTGCCGATCACCGCTGCCACTGCCGAACCGGCGGCGGCCCAACTGGAAGACGAGCAGTTCCTGCTGGCACTGCTCGTCCACCAAGGCGGCGCGATCGAGGAGGTCTTCGACTGGCTGCGTCCCCAGGACTTCGTCAGTCCCGGCCACGGCCAGCTCTACCGCTGCCTGGGCGCGCTCCACCACCGGGGCGAGGTGATCGACCCGGTCACCGTTCTATGGGAGGTGCAGCGGCGCGGCCTGCTGGCCGATGGAACGTTCACCGAGGAGCGGCTCGGGCCCGTCCTCAGCGACGGGGCTGCCGGCTCGGCCGAGTGGCTCGGCGAGCAGGTTCTGCGGTCCTCCCTCACCCGCGCCGCTGCCGGCGCCGCGCTGCAGATCGCCGCCCACGCCGACGACCAGCGCCTCGCTCCCGGGCAGTTGATCGGCCACGCGCTGCACGCCCTCGGCCCGCTCGACGAGGTGCGGGCCCGTTGGCTCACGGCGACGTCCCCGCCCGCGCCGCACCGTCGGCCCGACGCCGGCGAAGCCGCCCGCGTCCACGCGGCGCTCGCCCGCAGCCCCACACCGTCATCCGCCCGTAGCACCCCAACACCGGACCGCGTCCCTCCCATCGGCCCGGCACCGAACCGGGGCCGCGACCGTGCTGCCCCGCACCAGCCCTCCCGGAGCCTGTTGTGAACACCCCCCACGGCGAGTCCCTCGCCCTCCACAAGCACGCGACCGCCCTGGAGCGGCAGAGGGACCTGCTGCCCGCTGCCGGCTTCCCCGTCCAGGTGCCGGACCCTGTTGCCCTGAGCCGTCAGATCTCCCAACTCGGCTCTCTCATCATGATCATGGGCGCCGAGTTCACCACCCGCATCACCGACCAGCCCGCCCCCGACCATGCGCTCCGCGTGCCGTCGGGGCGTATGCCGCAGCAATCGGGCATCTCGGTCGGGCCGCGTCCGACCTGGGGGAGGCCGCCGAGCAAGTCACCTATCTGCGACGTACTGACGAGCAGCGCCACGATCCGAAGGTCCGGGGGCTTCGCCAGAACGCCGGGCAGGTCGTCGGCTTCGCCGCGGAGAATGCCCGCGGCGAACTCCAGCAGGCCGCACTGGCCCTCCGGCAGACGGCCTCGGTCATCGCGCCGGAGGACAAGCGGGTGCAGGCCGCCCGCAGCCGCTCGACCACCACCGCCCTGGCTGCGGGGCCCGCACCGAGCCCGGCGCCGCCACCCGCATCGCCGGCCTTCTCCGCCTCCCGCATCGCCGGCCTTCTCCGCCTCCCGCTTCCGCTGAACCGCCAGACCGACTGGCCGAGCTCACCGCTCTCGGCAGCGGTGCTGTGCCCCAACAGGCGGTCCGTGCCTTGGAGTTGCAGGCGCCGCCGTTCTCGCGCTGCCCGCGCTGCCATGCCAGGCGAGGGGACTTCTACCTCCTTTTCCCGGCCGTACCAAATCGCGGAATCCGCGGACTCTTCTCCCCGCAGCCGCACCAACCGAGGGGGCTGTCATGCCTGCGCATGCCCCGGCCCGGCGCGCCCGCGCGCCGCCGGCCGTAGAACCGAAGGACTTCCTCCTTGAGCACCACCACCGCCACCGGCCCAGCCCAGGACAGCGGATACCGCGCAGTCCTGGGCTCGCCGCACGTCGCCCGGCTGCTGGGCGGCACCCTGATCGGCCGCCTTCCCACCGGCATGGCGCCGATCGCGATCCTGCTGCTGGTGCGCGCCGAGCACGGCCCGCTCGCCCTGGCCGGACTGCTCGGCGCCCTCTACGGCCTCGCCTCGGCCGTGGGGCAGCCGCTGCTCGGGCGCCTGGTCGACCGCCACGGCCAGACCCAAGTCCTCGTCCCCGCCACGATCGCAGCCAGTACGGCGTTCCTGCTGCTGCCATGCACTGGCCCGGCCCGCCACCCGGTGCTCGCCGCACTGACCGTCCTGGTCGCGGGGCTGGCAACGCCGCCGCTCGAGGCCGGGCTTCGGGCACTGTGGCCGCACCTTCTGCCCGATCCCGAACATCAGCGCACCGCTCTCTCCTTGGACAGCAGCACGCAGGGCCTGGTGTTCGTCGCCGGTCCCCTGCTGGCCTCCGGCTTCGCCGTCGGCGCCGGAGCGACCACCGCGCTGGTGGCGACCGCTGCGCTCGGCCTGCTGGGCACCGGCCTGGCCGTCACCGCCCGCCCCTCCCGCGCCTGGCGACCGGCGGAGTCCATCGAAGCCATGCACTGGGCCGGTCCGCTGCGGGTTCCGGGCCTTCGGACGCTGTTCGCCGCACTGATCGGCACCGGTGTCGCGCTCGGCGCGGTCAACGTCTTGGCGATCAGCACGGCCGAGCGCCACCACGCCGGGTGGCTGGCCGGGGTGATGCCGGCCGCGCTGTCGCTCGGCAGCATGCTCGGCGGCCTCGCCTACGGCCGACATGCCTGGCCCGGTGCCCCTGCCAAGCACCTGGTCGCCGCGTCCATCGGCTTCGCGGCCGGATGGCTGCCGCTGCTGCCCGACCCCGCGCCCGCCATCGCGGTCCTGGGCGCCGTGCTGCCCGGCACTTTCCTCGCCCCGCTGCTGACCGCCGCCTTCCTCACCGTCGACCGCCTCGCCCCGTACGGCGAGAGCACGGAGGCGTTCGCCTGGCTCATCGCCTGCATCGGCGTCGGCCAGGCCGCCGGAACCGGCCTGGCCTCCCTCGCCGACGCCGCCGGCCCTCTGATCGTCGCGGCCGTCCCGCTCGCCGGGGCCGCCACCGCCCTGTGGCTGCTGCACCGCTTCAACGACCGCCTGTCCGCCTGATCACCAAGCTCATCCCGAAGGACTCCGCCGTGAACACAGTCTTCTTCGCCGCCGCAACTCCCGCCACCCGCATGCACGTTGTCTGGGATTGGAACGGGACGGTCAAGGACGACCTCGACGACCACGTCTCCGCGCTGAACGCGACCCTGCCCGCCCTCGGCGGCGAAGCGGTCGACCGGGAGACCTACCGGGCCGAGCACACCGTGCCGATCCCGAACTTCTACGCCCGCCTGCTCGGCCGGACGATCACCGAGCAGGAGTGGATCTCCAGCGACAACGCCTTCCTCGCCCATCTGCGCGCCCAGCCGGTACGCGTACGCGAGGGCGCCGTCGAGCTGATGACCGCCCTGCGCGAGGCCGGGCACACCCAGTCCCTGCTGTCTCTGTGCCCGCACGACACCCTTGTCCGCGAGGTCGAACAGGCCGGCATCGGCCACTTCTTCACCCGGGTCGAGGGCCGCACCGGGCCCTCCGGCGGCACCAAGGCCGCCCCGCTGACGGCCCATCTCGCGGCCCTCGGCCTCGCCGACCAGGCGCACCGGGTGCTGCTGGTCGGCGACGCCGTCGACGACGCGGACGCCGCCCACGCCAACGGGGCGCTCGCGGTGCTGCACACCGGCGGTCTCCACCACCCCGCCAAGCTCGCTTCCGCCGGCCACCCGCTCACCGACACCCTCGCCGACGCGGTCGTCCTCGGCCTGCGCATGGCCGACGCCCGGCGCGCTCACCCTGCCTTCGTCTAGCACGAGTTGGCGGCCGTGCCAAACCGCCGATCCTGCGGATCCTCTTCATCACCCGCACCACAGGAGCCCTGCCATGACCCGCCGAAGAAGACCCACCGCCCCGCCCCTGCCCGTTCGAACCCCCTGGATGTGCCATGTCCGACCCGCTGCCGGGCGCCTCCGAGCCCGAGCCGATCCGCATCCCCGACGAGGACCTCGACGACATCGTCAGCGCGCTCAACCGCACCATGGCCGAGGTCCGCCAGCACGGCGTGCTCCTGGACCGCCTCGGCTCCGAAGTCGACACCGAGCCCGACACGGGGCCCGGCTCCGAGCAGCCGGGCGCCGAGAGCGCCGACGACGAACTTGCCGTCCCAGCTCCGCTGTTCATCCTGGCGATGGGCGGCGAGCAGTACGCCGCCGAGCTGGCCGGGCTCGCGAACTGGGTCAATCACCTCCTGCTGCCCACCTATGGCCGGGAGATCAGCTCCACCCGACCCTGGTGCGCGCGCTGGTACGAACACCCCGAGGCCGTCGCCCGCCTGCACGCCCTGTGGCTCGCGTGGCAGCAGCTCACCGCCGCCGAGGCCGGCCACACCGGCCCCGCCACCTGGCACCGCGACCACCTCGACCACACCCTCCTCCAACTCCGCTCCCCCGACGGACCGTTCGCCGCCTGCACCACCAGCCCGGCCCGGCCCGCCCATCGCCTCCTGTCCACCCCCGAACAGCTGGGACTCGCCGCGTGAGCACCGATCTCGACTTCGAACTCGACGGCCTGTCCCCCGCCGACGACCACTCCGACTACCTGTGGGGGTACACCTGGGAGAGCGACCATGACCTCCTGGCCCGGCACGACGTCGGCGAGCGCAGCTTCTTCCTCACCTTCAACACCGCCGCCACGTGGGACGTCGAGCGGAACCTGCCGAACATCGCCACGTTCTGCGTCCAACGCGACCGGGCCCAGGGCACGTTCGCGATGGACAGCTCCGCGCACGCCAACGCGGCATTCGCACGCAAGTGGCTCGCCGACCGCGGCTGCCCGCCCGAGGCGATGGAGCTTCGCGCACCCTTCGCCCCGGCCGATGAACTCACCACCCGGATCGAGGACAAGATCCACCGTTCCGGCGAGCGCTACGACCTCATCGAGGTCAAGGCCGCCGACGAGGACCCGACGCAAGCGTGGACCACGGCCATCGACCGGGAGGCCGCCGAACTACCTGTCCGGGTCTTCATCGAACAGTCCCACCCGGACCAGGGCACCTATACCGTCCGCGAAGGCGCGTTCCCCAACTACGCCGCCGCCGAGAACTGGCTGGACACTCAGAGCACTCCGCTGCCCGAGTACCGGCGGAACGCCGAGGCCCTGCGCACCCACGCCGCGCTCGCCCGCAGCACCGCCCCGATCACCGCCAGCGTCGCCGCCGTCGTGGCGTCCGCACCCGCGGCAGCCGCCGTCGCACAGCCGGATCGGGGGCGGTCCCTGTGAGCCGCGCCAAGTACGGATTCGCCGCCCACCCCGACGCCATCGCCGACCTGCGCCAACTCCCCGAGGCCATCCGCGACCAGGCCCTGCTGCACCTGCAGGACCTCGTCCACGGCGAGCGCGTCGCCAAGCGCCTCGAAGGCCGACTGGAGGGCTGCCACAAGATCTACCTCGGCGTCGGCGACCAGTGGGCCAGCCACCGCCTGGTCGTCCAGTTCCGCGACGCCCCCACCGACTCCCAGCACTCGCGCGAGGTCTACCTCGTCGCCGCCGGCCCCCGGCTCGACTACCAGGTCTACCGCTCCGCCCAGAACCGCCTGGGCCGCACCGGACTCAACCTCCCCTCCGGCCTCGGCCCGGCCGAGGAGGCCCGCGTCCGCGCCGCCCGCGCCCGCTCCATTACCCCGGCGCCCAACCCCGGCACCGGCGCTGCCTACACCACCGCCTCCCCCGGCTACGCCACCACCGCCACTACCCGAAAGGCCCGCTGATGACCACCGCTCCCACCCACGCCGACCTCGCCACCTGGCTTGTCGAGGCGGCCGAGGCCGTCGCCGGCATCGTCACCGCCCAGCACTCCACCCCGCCGTCGCGCTCCTACCTCCAGCCGGTCCTCGGTCCGCTGGCCGCCGGACCCGATGTGGTCGGTGAACTGGCCTTCCGCCTGGAGGACCTGCTGACCGAGGAGTACCCGGCCACCCCCGCCGTCCTGTTCACCGTCGCCTCGTACGCCTCTGCCCTGGGCTGGCTGACCGAGTCCCTCGCTGAACTCACCCAGGTCGTCGACCTGCTGTGCACCCGCGCAGGTCTCCCCGGTACCGCCGACGCGGGGGCCGGCAGCGCCAGCGAGGTGGCGGGCTTCGACATGACCGCCTACTCCACGGCGGACCAGCAGGCCATCGTCGCCCTGGCCGACGAGGCCGATCTTCCGCCCGGCCTGTATCTCCACGTTCTCGGCGGAGCCCTGGTGGCGTGCGCCGCCTTCGCGGAGGCATGCACGGAGATCACGAGTGGCCTGTTCGAGGATGCCCGCGAGCTCATGGACGAGTCTGTCAGCGCCGTCCCGCTCGGCGGTGAGGGCCCAGGCAGCCTGCCCACCCTGGTCCGCTCCCTCCTTTCCCGGATGGAGACGGCCGAGTGAATCCCCACGACCCGCTGAAGAACCCCGGCGCCCACCTTGTCTTCGACCAGCTCGGCGTCGAGAACCCCTGGGAGCTGTACGCGCGCCACCCCGGCGAAAGCCCCCTCACACGCCTCGCCTTCATGGTCGCCACCTCCGCCCGCGAAGTCGACCGGCTCCACCAGGAACTCACCGTCAAAGCACAGCAGGTGATTGAACGCCTGGCGCCGATCGCCTGGGGCGACCACGCCTCGATGCGCGGCGTCAACGGCATCATGCAGTCCGCCGGCCTCCAGGTCGAGCTGCTTAGCGCTCGCCGGGGCGCGGCCTTCGAGCAGCTCACCGGTGCCGTCAGCGCCTACGAGCGGTGCACCGAGGCGGGCCTGCCTGTGCCTGAGAGTCCGCGTGCTCTCAAGCACGCGACAGCCGGCGTCTCCCCGGTGTCGGCCGCAGAGCCTGACCTGCCCAGCACGCCGTCCAGGTACGACCCCCGCATCCGGGAGTTCGAGGCCCTGACGGCGATCGACCGCGGCGAACTGCGGCTGTGCGAAAGCGCTGTCTACGGCTACAAGTTCATGTCCGACGGCAGTGACGAGCGCCCGTCGGTCTGGCCGCACACCGTCGAGGAGCTGATGGCCGAGGACCTCGTCGTCGCCGACACCAGCACCTCGTCCTACCGGCCCGGCCACCTGCTCTCACTGACGCCCGCCGGCAAGGCCCTCCTCGACGCCTCCCTCGCCGCCGACCAGCGCGTATCCGCAGCCCTGTCCCGCAGTGCCACTGGCCCCGCCGCACCACCTGCCACCGCGCCTGCGCCGTCCGCACCCTCCGTATCCGCCCAGCCGACCCACTCCCGTTGACCAGGAACCACCGCCATGTCCCAGACCTTCGCCACCGAGTTCACCCGCGCCGACGCGCAGGCCGTCCAGACGACCCTGCGCCGGCTCGCCCCGAAGTGGACCACCGCCTTCGTCCACACGATCGCCAAGTACGGGCCGGAGCTGCGCGTTCGTGACTTCGGCCAGTACTTCCCGACGCTCAGCCAGACGTACACCAGCAAGCGGCTGACCACGATGTCCACCGCCGGCCTGGTGACCCGCGATGCCCAGTTCGACCGGACGGCTCCCTACCGGCTCACCGACCGGGCGCGCACGCTCGGCCCGGTCTACCGGGCCCTCGCCCAGTGGTCCTCGGACCACCTCGATCACATGCCCCAGGGACGGTCCGGCCGGATCGAGGACGCGCTGCACCGCCTGCAGTTGGTGGACACCACCGAGGTGGTCCGGTTGCTCTCGGCAAGCAGCAGCATGCGTGTGAGCCATCTCGCCGAGCAGGTCGGCGTCTACGAGCAGCTCATCGCCACGCGCCTCAACCGCATGCAGGCGGACGGGCTGGTCACCCGAACCGGCCACCGGCACGGCAACCCCTACGCCCTGACCGACGCCGGACGGGCCCTCGGCCCCGTCTTCGCAGCGGTGCAGCAGTGGGAGAACCGGCGCTCCTCCGCCCCCAAGGTCCAGGTGCCGACCGCGACGAGCACCCTCGGCGCCCCGGTCACCGGAGCGAACGCTGCCCGGACCGCGGCGGCTCTGCGGCGCAGCGTCGTCCCCTCCACCCTGTTCAGCCACTCCCCTCTGCCGCAGTCGCGCGTTTCCGCTGCCGTCACCGCCGCCTCCAGCCCCTCCCGCAGCAGGTGACCGCCGTGAACACCCCGGCCAGACCCGACCGCCACCGCCCCTGTGGGCTCGTGCGCCGTCAGGTCACCGCCGACGGCGCACGAGCCCGCTCCCCGCCATCAGGAGCAACCCCCGTGTCCGCCTTCCCCCTTGTGTACGTCCGCCCGCTCTACCTCGCCGGCCCCGGCGACCCCTTCACCGTCACCTTCCCGCTGGACACCGCCCCCGGCTGGTCCAGGACCGAAACCGCCGACGTCCTGCGCTACACCAGCCCCTGCGGGCGCGCCACCGTCACCCACGAGCCTGCAGCCGGACAGGGATCGTGGACCGTCCGCGAGTACACGGCCCCCGGCGGCGAGCTGCTCTGGGCCGCCAGGTTCGGCCCCGGCACCCCGGCCGAGATCACCGCCGCGTTCACCACCCCGCTCATCGACGGCCTGCGCAGCAACCACCACGACTACCTCGAAGGCGGTCCGCGGTACAAGCCGGGCAGCCCCGCCTCCCTGCTGGCCGAGCGAGGCTGGTGGCCGAACCCGAACAGCCCGAAGGGCTTCCACGACCAGATAGCCCCGGACGGCCGGGCCTACTACCGCCACCGGGTGGGCTACCAGCCGCCGGAGGCCGAGCTGGAGGGCCAGGCCGCTCCGTCCTGGAGCATGATCGCCGGAAGTCCCCACCACCCGCTCTGGCAGGCGGACTTCACCATCGGCGTCCCCTTCTACCTCCTGAGCAACGCCGCCATCGCCCTCGCCGTGCACCCGGCCAAGCGGCTGCGGACGGAGATCCCGCCCGCGAACCGCGCCCACGTGGCCACCGCACGCGCGACCCCGACGGACTTCTCCCTGCACCCCGGGCCACCGCCCGCGCCTGCCGGCGCACCGAACTCGACCGGGGCCGTCGGCCCGCGCCGCCGCTGACCGAAGGAGAGCCGCCCCATGCCGAAGCACCCTTGGCCCGAGCGTCCGCGCGAGTACCGTGTCTCGCCCCGCTTCCTCGCTGGCCCCACCCACACCGGCGACCCTGGACTCCAACCGCTGATCGACGCGGGCTGGAACTTCAGCCGGGACGACCTGGGCAACGTCTTCGTGACCTCCCCTGATCACACCGTCCGCTGCGGTTTCCTGCCCGAGGGCGAGCACGGTGAGCTGTGGTCGATCAGCGCCCACACCCACGCGTTCGCGCCGCCCGAGTGGCTGATCACCTTCGACCTTCAAGCCCCGCCGGAGATCGTCGGCGAGTTCACCACCGCTCTCGCCGCCGTCCACGCCAACGACCCCGGCACCATCCTGGGCGGCAGCGCCAGGATCGGACTCGACACCACCAACGACCTCCTGCGCAGCGGCTGGCGCATCGACCCCGGTCCCTCAGACACCGCCTTCCAGACACCCGACCAACTCGTCACCCTGCACCGACGGCGCGGCCACCTGCGCCACGAGGCCGAGATAGCCGGCGACACGGAACGCTGGCTGATCGAAGTCGGCCCACCCGAGCACCGCTGGTACGCCACCGCCTCCTCAAACGTCCCCGACCAGCTACTCGGTGCGCTCGCCACGGCCGTCGCCAACCCCGGACCGGTCGAACGCTACCTGCGGCCCTCCGCCGTCAACCGCCTACCGCGGCAAGCCATCGCCGTCCCGGCAGCACCGACCCCCCTGGCGGTCTCCCGCATCCAGGCCGCCACCGCCCGCTCGCCCGCAGCGCCTCGTAGGCCCGCTTCCGCCCTGGCCTACACCACCGCCACCCCGCCGCCGGCACCCCGGCAGCCCGCCCTCGCCGGGCGCTCCTACTGACCGACCCCCACCAGCACCCTGGAGAACGCCGTGCCCGACGCCACCGCCCTCGACCACGCGGACGCGATGATCGAACGCGCCTGGGGCCGACCCATCGCCGAACTGGAGAAGGCCGCGCCCCGTCTGCCCGTCGAGGACCCGATGCTGCGCTCGGCCATGCACCATCGAGCCCACCTCGTCGTCGTCTCCAACTCCGCTGCCGTGCACCAGGGTCGGCTGCACGCCCTTACCCGGCCCGGTCACGTCCCCGCCTTCTACGACCTCGACCGGATCACCGCCTCGGCGAGCGCCCTGCGCACCGCCTACGCAGAGAGCAACACCGCCCTCCAGATGATCCGCCACGTCGTCGATGCTCGCGAACTCGCCGTCAAGGCCAAAGGCGGACCCGACGCCGAGCGAGTACGGGCCGCCACCGCCCGCACCTCGCAGGCACCCCGCCCCCTGGGGCTGCCCGCAGACCAGCCCGCCCCATCGGCCGCCGCCTCTGCGGCCCAGCACGTGGCGAACCGGCGCTAGCCGCCGGTCAGTTCGCCTCCCGGTCGTGGTGGGCGCCCGGGTCGACGGCGCCCACCACGCGGGCCAGCTCCTCCAGGGTCAGCTCCATCCGCTGACCGTCCGCCAGCCGCGCCTCGGCCGCCTCGCTCTGCTCCCGCTCGGCGCGGCTCGTCGTGGCGACGGCCCACTGGCCCTCGGCGATCATCACGACGTCGCCCATCGTCCACGCCCGCCCCGCCGCCCGGATCTTGCGCTCCAGCGCCGCCATGTCCCGGCCTCTGCTCAGCACCAACACCTTCTTCCCCCATCACCCCTGCACGGCGCCGCGCCGTAACCCTTGTTCAGCACCCGGGTGCTCCGATCCATTCCCTCCCAGTTCGCCCACGGCAGACCGCCAGCCCGGGGAAACGACTACGAACTCCGGCCTGTGGCATGTCAACGTACTCGTGTCGCCGAAACCGCAGGTCAACGAAGGGACCGGCCCCCATGAACACCCCCAGCAGCCTCCTGCCCACCCCCGTCCGCCCGACCGCCGAGGACCGTTCCTGGCTCTCCTGCGACCACAGCGCGGAGCCAGCCCTCACGCTGCTCGACGGCCTGGGCTGGCCAATGGTCGACACGCCCGAGGCCAACGTGCACTGCACCAGCCCGGACGGGCGCGTCTACGTCGGCTGGCTGCCCGAAGACCCCGGCGCCTGGCAGCGCGGCATCGTCTGGCGCATCCGGGTCCAGCCCGCCGACGCCGACGCCTGGACCCAGGAGTTCGGCATCCACACCCCCTCCGAGGCCGTCACCGGGTTCCTCGCCGCGCTCATCGCCAACCCCACCCGCTGATCCCCAACACCCCTGCGCGGAGGACCCCTTGCCCACACCCCGACTGGACCGCCGCATCTCCCACGGCACCGCGCGCAACGCGCTTGGCCTTGCCCTGGAGGACCCGCACATCGCGTGCGCAGACGGCTTCTGCCTCTCGGTGCTCGCCCCCACCCCCGCCGACGTGCTCCTACTGCCCGCCCAGACACTGGAGATCGGCTTCCCTACCCGACGCCCCGAACCGTGGGACACCTGGAGCACCTACCTCGACCCGGGTTCCGAGGATGACGACCCCACCGAGTCCGTGTACCTGAACGTCCCTGTCGCCCTGGTGCGGGACCTGATCGAGGCCCACGGCGGCGAAGCGCCATCCATTCCGCGCCAGCGCTCCTAACCACCCACCGCCCCAACCGACTTCGACGAACGAGACCACTCTGACGATCACCATCGACCTCACCCGTATCCCCGGCCCGGCCATCGCCGCGCTCGGCCTGGCCAACGCATTCGCCGTCCCACCGGAGTCCACCGCGTTCGTCCTCGGCCTCGCCCTCAGCGCGAGCGGCCTGCTGCTGGCCTTCGACGACGTCCACGAGAGCGGCCTGCGCCGGGACGCCCGTATCGTCGCCCAGCTCGCCAAATCGCCCAGAGGCGCACGGTCCGCCAAATCGGCACCGCCCTCGGCCTGCGCGACCGCGCGGTCGCCAGATCCCTCAACCGCCTGGCCGACGACGGCCCTCGTGCTCCTCGACACCGAGGGCGAGCCGCTGCCCCTGCGCTCCTACCACCTCCCCGACTGAACCACCGCCAGCGCCCCCGGCCCAACCCCGGGCACCCACCCACCACGAGGGACGCCGCCGCGAGCACCCATCACGTCGACTTCCACCCGCTCATCGTCACCGCCGCCACCGAGCACCGCGCCTCCCGCCGCATCCTCGCCAGCCCGGGCCTGCGAATCGTCCGCGCCGACGAGGTCCGCTCCGGCGACCTGATCGTCTCCGCCTTCGCACCCGCTGCTTCCGGGCGCTACCGCCGCACCGACTACTTCGCTTCCGGCCCCTACCCGGCAGGCCCCGGACCGTTCCCCCTGGGAGTCCTGCGACCCCGCGGGCCGCCGACGAACCCGCCCTCGTTCTTCCTAACCGCCCGACACCCCGGCCGCCCGCGTGACGTCCCCGCTCCGCCCGCAACGCCCCTGGACCACCCCGACACCCGTTCGGCCACCACGCCGAGGAGACAACCGTGCCCCAGTACCTGACCGTCGCCCACCTGATCGCCCAGCTCCAGAACCTCGACCCGAACCTGCGCGTCCGGCTCGCCGTGAACCCGGACTGGCCGTTCTCCCACCTGCTGGCCTCGAACGTCGCTGTCCACAACGGCCTCGTCTACCTGGCCGAGGACGGCCAGGAGGGTTACCTGCCCACCGCCGTCCGCGAAGAGCTCGCCTGGGCCTGAACCGCCCCGACCGAAGGAGAACCGCATCCCGACCAGCTACCGCCTCAGCCACCCGCAGCCGCTCGACAGGTTCGCGTTGCACCCCATGCCACCGTGGGCGAGCGGAGCGCTCGTCCGCCGCGTCCCCACACCGCCCGACCAGCCGATCGAGGTCCTCTGGATCCCGACCACCGTGCCCAGACTCCCCTTCGGCCGCATCCTGCTCCGGTGGGAGAAGGCCCCTGAGGCCGGCTGGGACGTCACCGCCCGCCTCGGCCTCGCCACCACCGATGCCCACCTCGCCACCTGGCCCGCCGCCCCGGACGACTGGCCCCGCCTGGTGCGCCCCACCCTGCACGAGGTCACCGGCCTGTGCTCCGCCCTCGCCGTGGCCACCGCAGCCCTCGAACTCGCCAACTGCCTCGCCGACTCCTGAACACCACCACACAAGGCCGCCCCGCGCCGACCAGACCGGGGCGGCCTCGCCGTACGCCCACCCACCCGGCGCCGCGTACGCCCATCACCGGAACACCGAGGAAGGACACGCACATGGCCGACGACCAGCGGCTCTGGGCCTACGCCGAGGTCGCCGCGCACCTGGGCATCAGCGTCGGCGCCGCCCGCAACCGCAGGAACATGGGCACCCTTCCCGCCCCCGACGACACCAGCATCCCGGACCGCCCCCGTTGGAAGCCCGCCACCATCAGGGGCTGGAAACCCCTCGGCCAGGGCCACCGAAGCGACCTCCGCAGCAACCAGCCCGACCCCACCTTCGGCTGACCGACCAGCACCTGCGGCTCGTACGGGCGCTGAGAGAACTACCTGCCGATGCCCGACCACCTGGCCCGCCGCCTTGGCACGCTGGTCGCCTGGTGCTCCACCGCCGCGATCGGCGCCGCTACCGCAACCGGTGCCGCAGTGGCCAGTTCGTACGCGCTGTGCGCCGCCGGCCTGTTCGCCCTCGGCGGCGGCGCGCTGGCCGCCTACCGCACCGTGCAGACAGCCGAGGAGCGGACCGACCGAGCCATCCTCGAACGGCTGCAGCACCCCGCCGCGCCCGAACCCGCTGCACTGGCCGCCGACCTTGGCATCCGTCCCGCGGCCGTCAAGCTCAGCCTCCACCGGCTCACCGCCTCCGGCCGACTCCCCTCACCAGCCACTCCGTCAGACCCAGCCCGCTGACCGAACGAGAAGGACCGCCACACCGGTGGCGGTCCTTTACTGTTGCCGGCGCTACTACAGGTACAGACCGGCGAAGACCCCGTCGAACCCCAAAGCGATTCGGGCCTCGTCGAGGGTCCGGTAGTTCGTCCAGCTCGGGTTGTCGGCGAGCATGGCGTCGAAGTCCCGGCGGGTGATCTCCGGCTCCAGCCATTCCGCTCCGCAACGACAGCGGATCCAGACGTGGCGGCGATGGTTGATCAGCAGCCAGTCGCGCCGGGCCCGGGGGTCTGTCCAGTGAACGGTGTAACTCGGTTGGGTTGAGTTAACGGCGGCCGGCGGAGAGGCGGCCGTCGAAGGCGACCTCGAAGGCGTTCAACGCTGCCTTCCAGCGCGTCATCCAGCGCTTTCGGCCGTCACCGGTTGGGTCGAGGGACATGATCGCCATGTAGACGCACTTCAGGGCCGCCTGCTCGTTCGGGAAGTGCCCGCGCGAGCGGACGGCCTTGCGGATCCGGGCGTTGACGGACTCGATCGCGTTCGTGGTGCAGATGACCCGGCGGACCTCGATGTCGAAGCTCAGGAACGGCACGAACTCGGCCCAGGCGTTCTCCCAGAGCCGCACGATCGCCGGATACTTCTTCCCCCAGGCTTCGGTGAACTCCACGAACCGCTCAAGCGCGGCATCCTCGGTCGGAGCCGTGTAGACGGGCTTGAGGGCCTTGGAGATCTTGTCCCAGTCCTGGCGGGCCGCGTAGCGGAACGAGGCTCGGATCAGGTGCACGATGCAGGTCTGGGTGACGGCCTGCGGCCAGACCGTGCCGATGGCGTCCGGCAGGCCCTTGAGACCGTCGCAGACGACCATGCACACGTCCGCGACGCCGCGGTTCTTGATCTCGGTCAGGACGTGCAGCCAGTACTTGGCGCCCTCGCCACCGTCGCCGGCCCACAACCCGAGGATCTCCCGGGTGCCTTCAACCGTGACCGCGAGCGCCACGTAGATCGGCCGGTTGGCGACCTGGCCGTCACGGAGCTTCACGTGCACGCAGTCGATGAACACCACGGGGTAGACCGGGTCCAGCGGCCGGTTCTGCCACTCGGCCATGCCCTCGATCACCTGGTCGGTGATGGTCGAGATGGTCTGCTTCGACACGTCGGCGCCGTAGACCTCGGCCAGGTGCGCGGAGATCTCGCCGTGTGTCAGGCCGCGGGCGGACAGCGAGAGCACCATCTCGTCCACCCCGGACAGGCGCCGCTGGCGCTTGCGGACCAGCTGCGGCTCGAACGAGCCCTCCCGGTCGCGGGGAACGTCGATCTCGACCGGGCCGACCTCGGTCAGCACGGTCTTCGACCGCGTGCCGTTGCGCGAGTTCCCGCTGCCGGCCCCGACCGGATCGTGCTTCTCATAGCCGAGATGGTCCGTCATCTCGCCTTCGAGTGCGGACTCCAGGATCTTCTTCGTCAGCTGCTGGAGCAGGCCCCCAGCGCCGGTGAGCTGCAGCCCGCTCGCACGAGCCTGGTCGACCAGCTGCCCGATCAACTGGTCGTCCAGGGCGTCCGACTGCAACTCCACCGGCCGCACGGCCTCCACGGCCTCGGCGGAGACGATCACGTCTGTCATCAGGTGCTACTTCCTTGATCGGGAGTTACACCGTTCTTTTTACAGACCCGGGCCCGGCAGCCGGAGCAGGTCACCGGGATTCCACGCAGGGCCAGTTCGGTGGGGCACTGCACGAGGCGGACGGCCTCCGGGCCGCTGGGAGGCTGGGTCTCGTACTCCAGTTGCAGGAGCGGGTCGGTGCCAGCCGGGGTCGGAGCGGTGATCGGGGCCGGAGTGGTGGTCTGCTCGGTGGTTCTGGGCACAGGCTCTCCGTTCGCGGTGCTCGGGTTCTTGCGTAACACCTGGTGGGACCGGGTGTCGAGAAGGTTTCGGGGTGGTCCGGCGGACGGTGGTGTGTCCGCCGGACCACCCGTCAGCGGCGGGGTGCCGGGCGGCGCGGGTCGGTCGCGGGCCGGGCCAGTGCCGGCTGTGCGGTGCGGGTCCGCGTCGGCTGGGTCGCGGTCCGGGTGCCGGCGGTCGTTCCAGTGCGCGGCCGTTGGGGGTTGGCGGGAAGGTTGGCGATGCGGCGGATGCGCCAGACGAGGACGTCGGTGGTGTCGCGGGCGGTTTCGAGTTCTCGCCAGGAGGTGGCCTGCGCGAGCAGCGCCTGCGGGTCGTGGCCGGTCTGCTCGGCTTCGGCGAGCACGGCGGCCAGGGCATCGTGCTCGCGGACCGGGCCTGCCGGGGTGTCTGTCTCGCCGAGGGCGGCGCGGATGGTGGCCTGGTGGCGGCGGCGCTCGGGCTCGGGCAGGGTACGCCCGATCTCGCGCATCGTCCGCATCGGGGTGGCGCCGGCCTGCTGGTAGGCGGCACGCAGGTGTTCGGCGGCCTGGCGGGAGGCGGCGGTCTGCTGGGCGTGGCCTCGGGCGGAGTGCCAGCGGGCGGCGGCCAGGGCGACGAGGACGAGGGTGGACAGGACCATGGCGGTGGCGCCGCCGTCCTCGCCTCGGCCGAGGGCGCTGCCGGCGTGGACGATTCCGCGGGCGGCCGAGCGCAGGGCGCGGATGTCGGCGTTTTCGGCGCGGACGTGGCTGCGGGTGGCACGTTCGAAGGCGCGGGCGGCTTCTCGCAGTTCGGCGCGGGTGGCGGCCGGAGAGGTCTGGGCAAGCGCATCGAGTATCTCCCCGGCACCGACGAGTTGGGCGGCGGCCTGATCGTCGTCCTCGTCGAGGAGAGCGGCAACGCGCTCGGCGGTTCCGGCGGCCTCGCGCCGACGGTATGCGGGTGCGGACCGGTCGGAGCGGGCCGACGTAGCGCCCGGCTCCGGGGTGTCGGTTGCGGGTCCGGCTTCGAGGCGGCGGCGGATCCGTGGGAGGGAGAGGTCGGGGGCAAGAGTGTTCCCGGCGAACCAGATGGGCTCGCTGTCGCGGTTGCGGTCGCCGGGCAGGGCGACGCTGTAGCCGAGAACGTCTCCGGAGGGGGCTTTGCGCAGCTTCACCCGCAGGCCCTCTTCGCGCAGGCGGGTGAAGAACTCCTGCTCGGTGGCGGCTCCGGCGAGGGCTTGACGGACGGCCTGGTGCAGGGTGTTGCGCGGGGGCTCGATGCGGCCGGTGCGCTCGGCCTTGAAGTGCTCCTGGCTGGTGGGGTTCTTGGCGGCGGTGCCGTCGCCGGGGTTGAGCTGGCGCAGACCGTACTCCTTCTCGATGAGGCGGGCCTCGGCCTGGGCCTTGCGCTTGTCGAAGCTGAGGCCAGCCAAGCGGCCGTCCTGGCGGACCAGGGTCGCGGCGATGTGGATGTGGTCGGGTGCATGGCGGACAGCCACCCAGCGGCAGGCGGCGGTGTCGCCTTCGGGGGCGATGCCGGTGGCGTGGACGACGCGCCGGGCGATGGCGGCCCACTCGGCGTCGTCGAGATGGCGGTCACCGGGGGCGGTGCGGACCGAGCAGTGCCAGATCCTGGTGGCCGGTGCCTGCTTGCCGAGGGCTTTGACCGGCTGGTCGAGCTGGTTGGCGAGCTTGGCGACCTGGTGCCGCTCCGGGTTGGGGCCCGGGTCAGGTGCGAAGCCGTTCCAGGAGGCGACCAGGTGCTGGTCGGTGTGTTCCTCGTGCTTGCCGGGCCCGAAGAGGTAGTCGATAAGGGGAAAGCTGCGGTCGGTGCCGGTCCGGATCTTGGGGATCACCGGCGGACCAGCCAGTCGACAGCCTCGTCGACCGCGTCAATGGAGGCTTCGACACGGCCCAGGAGCTGTCGAAGCTCGGCGCCCGGCTGGCCACCGGCGTTGACGTAGTGGGTGAGCTGGTTGAGGTTGCTGCCGACAGCGCCGAGCTGCCGGTTGGACTCCATGAGCTCCTGGATGCCGCGCCGGTAGTCGGCGACCGCGGCGCTGGGGTCGGTACTCGCGGCAGCGGCCACGGCGGCAGCAGCGGTGTAACCGCCGGGGGCGAGTTCGGCCCGGTCGGCGGCCCGCTGGAGGAGGGCCCACTCGGCGTCGCTGAAACGGGGGCAGATGCGGTTGGTGCGCGGCACGCTCTGGCGCAAGCGTCGACGCGGCGCGATGCGAACAGCAGTCGGCGGCTGCTCGTCCTCCCCCGTGGTCGGCACCCCTGGGCCGACTCCCCGGGGGGGGGGGGGGGGGCCCCCGGGCCGCCGCCCGCGCGGGGGGGCGCGCCCGCCCGCGGGCGGGGGGGGGGGGGGGGGGTGGTAGGCAACTCAACACTAGAACAACC